>NZ_CAMHZX010000001.1:600000-750225 GCF_946190285.1 Streptococcus mitis
AAGGTCAATATCTGTACGTCCCATATGTCCATAAGCCGCTGTTTGACGGTAAATTGGACGTTTGAGATCCAACATTTGTATAATTCCTGCAGGGCGAAGGTCAAAGATTTGACGAGCCGCTTTTTCAAGCTTGCTTTCAGCTACTGTTCCTGTACCGAAAGTATCGATACGAACAGAAACAGGCTGCGCAACACCGATAGCGTAGGCCAACTGTACTTCTGCCTTCTTAGCCAAACCCGCTGCAACGATATTCTTGGCAATATAGCGAGCCGCATATGACGCAGAACGGTCCACCTTAGTCGCATCCTTACCAGAGAAAGCACCACCACCGTGACGAGAGTAGCCACCATAGGTATCCACGATAATCTTACGACCAGTCAGACCTGAGTCCCCTTGAGGTCCACCGATTACAAAGCGACCAGTTGGATTGATGAAGAATTTTGTTTGCTCATCCAAGTAAGAAGATGGAATCACTTCCTTGATAACCTTGTTAATCACATCTTGATGGATTTGTTCATTAGTGGCCTCTGGATCATGCTGAGTAGAAATAACGACTGTATCCACACGTACTGGACGGTCATTTTCATCGTACTCAACTGTAACTTGTGATTTAGCATCGGGACGGAGATAGCTAATTTCCCCAGACTTACGAAGTTCTGCTAAACGACGAACCAACTTGTGGCTTAGTGAAATTGGCAAAGGCATAAGCTCTTCTGTTTCATCCACTGCAAATCCAAACATGAGACCTTGGTCTCCAGCACCAATCAAATCCAGTGGATCTTGATCAGCATTTCCACGAACCTCCAAGGCTTCGTTAACCCCTTGAGCGATATCTGGTGACTGCTCAACAAGTGACGGATGAACTCCCACCGTCTCAGCAGAAAAACCATACTCTGTATTGGTGTAACCAATCTCTGCAATGGTGTCACGAACCACACGATTAATATCCACATAGGCATTTGTAGAAATTTCACCAAAAACGTGGACTGAACCAGTATAGACAGCTGTCTCAGCAGCAACGTGCGCCTCTGGATCCTTGGCTAAAATAGCATCCAAAATCGCATCTGAAATTTGGTCTGCAATCTTATCTGGATGCCCCTCAGATACAGATTCAGACGTGAATAATTTACGTTCTGACATAAAAATGTCCCCCCTTAAAAATAGTGTTATAGAGTTACAAAGTACTGATAGGAAATTTCTTAGTGCTGAATACCTACCATCTTATCGGGACTATATAACTTTATCATTATACCATTTTTTAACGCAATTTACAGTCTTTAATGTAGTGTTTCTGTTTAGATAGTTCGTTCTCATAAAACAAAAAGGACTTAATCCTGTTATATACAGAATTAAATCAAAATCTGAATTGCTTTTAATATTTTTTATACTCTCTAGAAACACCTCTATAATACATACTCAGACCTAATATAGCAATAAATTTATGAATAATAGTATTTGATTCGAATAAAATGTTAATGACTATCCCAGTCATTATAAAACTAATTGCAATTATTAAACGCTGCTTCATTTGTACCTCAACTTTCTATTTCGTAGAAAAAAAATTCAGTTCCTATCCAAAAGCCTATAATAGCTCCACCATATCCTCTTAAAGAAACAATACCTTCTCAAAGCATGAGAGTTCACCTTCAATTCTTGATAGCATTGCTTCATGCATTACATCATATCGTTTCACCATTGTATGCATCACGAATACTTCCTTACATTTATATTATTTTTTTATCTTGTTACAAACTCGGTAAGTTTTTTCTGCTCATTTTTCATTATCTCGTTATACCAAAAGAAATTAATCCTTGAGCTATATTTTTACTCAATTCTCCATATGTGGCAATTTCTTTATAAAATGTCGCAACCTTTGGGCTCAATGATTTCTGACTATGAATCCCACTAACAGCCTGCTGACGAAGAGCTTCTGCCAACTCCATGACAACTCTCTGTTCATTTTTTGTATTCTCTAATAGAGTTTTATAACGTAATAAAATATCTCGTTCATTTTTATGAATCTCTGTATCTAAAATCAAATTGTAAACCTTATTAAGAATTTCTTCTGTTCTCTTATCCATAAATTATCCTCTATAACCTGAAAGACAATAGCTCCTACCCAATGAAGATATCCAACCATTAACCATGACATCTTTAGTTGACTCAAAATCACACTTAGTTACAATATCTCCATTCTCAATTTGGAAATTAACAGATGAAACATTGTCCAAACATGTAATGACGCGAAAAAGTATCGTCAACAAAACCTTATAAAGTTCCCTTTTGGTTCATTCCTTTTAAACCTATACAAATCAATAGTAGAGTGGCTATGATATCAACAATATCTTGTGACTTTAGTAAAGACAAGACTCCTAGAGAAATAATGTAAAATATACTAATTACTTTTCTCATTATCTACAAAAACTATCTGCCGCTAGCCCACCTGTTGAAATCGCAATGCAATACCAACAGGACCAGTAAATGCAGTTAGACCTATATAAATTGACATACCAACTAATACTCCACAAATAGGATTTAATCCACCAGAGTACTCTTGTAAATCACTGTTTTTTAGAATTGAAAACTGATTCATTGAACTATTCATTGTACATCCTCTCTCTTTTTAGCAAATTCGCATAGCTGAAGCACCACATATAATCGCAGCTCCAGCGTAGAAAAAGCCTATTTCAGTCATCCCTGCCATACCTGAAATACAACCCAAATCATTTTTACCTCCTTCAACACAACAATAGAAAGAGCATCAACTTTAAGCACATTAACTTATTCCATTGTTTTTGTATCCATGATGAATATCTCGTATATAATAGAAATCTTTTGTCAGATTATAACCTTGACAAGTTCAGTATAGCAGAACAAAATCGATTTTTACCACAAACTATATACATGTTGCTAACTCCACTTATCTTCAAATTTAAATAGACACATTATCGGAGTTATCAAAAAGTCTTGAAAAAGTCCAGAATGATTATAATCTGATTACCCAAAATATGATTTAGACATAATTAGTTAATATCATTCTGCATTACTAGTTTAATTTGATACAGTGCAAATCGAAAAATTAATAGCAATAATAAAAAGCCATTTCCAAAAAACAAGAAATACATTGCTAAATCACTCTTTAAATAGTATAGAAACCAAATAAGCATCCAAAGTATGCTCATTTTTATAAAGATATTACTTACTATCCATTCAATCTTTAGCAAGAGATAATTAACTATGTTCATTATAACAATCTCCATATTTCCATCCTCATCATATCTATAGCTCAATCACTTTACTACTATGTCTCAAAATAATTTATTATTATATACTATAAGTAAAACGCTAACTCATTCTTTTTTTGAAATATGTAATTCGATATTATTCGAGGAAATAATGTATCCTACTGTGAATAATACTACAAATATATGAGTATAAAATAATACAGATGACGACTTATAACCATCTATAACGACAAAAATAATTGATAATAGTAACAGAAAAAATGTAGGTGCTAAAATCTTTTTAATAAATTGTTTGTATCGATTAAAGCATAGTTCAAAACTAATGTTTCCTCTCTTCTTATTATGCGTTAATAAGTGAATCAGCAACTCAAAAAACACACTACCTACAGAAAGAACTAAAACTTCGCTTATTGGAACATTTAGAACTATTCCAATCGCACCTATTATAAAAAAAGATATAAAAAGAGCTAAAATTAGCCTAAATTCACCACTTTCCATCAACTAACCCCTTTTCTATAAAAATCTAGCGATAGCCCATATAGCTGTGCAATATTGTGCTCATAAAACACCTCCAGCCTAAGTTCCAGCTCTTGGTGCAACCAAACTACCAATCATTGCTCCTGCTAATGTGCAAACTTCCCCTGCACTAGCTGTTCCTCCCTCAATACTAGCCAACATTTGGGTATCCAAAACATCAAATTGAATCGTTGTCTTTGTTTCCATGGGGAATACCTCCATATTAATTTTTATTATTTTTGTCGGATTATAACCTTGACAAGTTCAGTATAGCAGAACAAAATCGATTTTTACCGCAAAGTCTTCAAATGTACTTTTTTCATCACGAAACGTATTTTTTCATGATTTGTAACCTTTCAAGATTAAAAATAAACCATTTTAAAATTTATTCCACAAATCGCTGCTAGATATTGTAAAGTCGTCACTCTAGCTTTTTTGCCCAGTTTTATTGTTATGACTATTTCCTAACTCATTTACAGGAACTAGCTAAAAAATAATGTATATAAAGTCATAACAAAAGAGTCCCCCTTAAAATATTCTATAGAATATCCTAAGAATGGCGACTCTTTTAAAGTTCTATTTCCAAGATCTGTGTAAAGATATAATTTTTACTTGTGGTTTTCAAACATACATTTGGATAAGATTTTAAAATTCTCCGAACATTGGCCAAGCCTATACCCCGACCTTCTCCTTTTGAAGAATTGTCACGCTTGAATATATCTCTCAATTCTATCTCTCTTTCTAAAGTAGAATTTTTTACAATCATGACTAATTTATTCCATTCTGTATCTTCAAGGAAACAAACTGCTATTCCTCCTTCTGCTGCGGACTCTATAGCATTATCTAACAAGATAGAAGTAATTGTTAAGAAGTCTATTTGTTCCATATTTTTTATAGAGAACTGTTCACCAATCTCCAGGGAAACTGGAACAGACAAGTTTTGGGCCTCCGATAACTTAGATAATAGTAAACTCTTTAGCGCCAAATCATTGATATTTCTTAGATGTGCTACATCAAAACGCTTGCCTTTTAATTTTTCACCAGAATTTTTCAAAACACTATCATAAACTTGAGAAACCAGATTAATATCTTTTTGATCTATACCTATTTTTAAGCTCGATAAAATATTAGCATAATCATGTCTAAAGCTTCTAATTTCTTGATACAGCCCCTCAACTTGTTGACTATAATTACTAAGATTTTGCAATTGAATTTCTTTTTGTAGAACGACTTTCTCCTGTAGTTCTTGAAGTAATCTTCTATCCAAGAGATTAACAAAACAAATAAACAATAAAAAGTAAACTGCTGTCCATAATTCTTTATAATCCAACATTCTATCCCAACTTACTTTATCACTATAGTTTATATAAGATGGTAAGATAAAATAGGCTAGCATTAAAATATCCGCAGTAATTAAAATAAATTTTGTCTTTCTATCCAAGTTCTTTATTTTTAAATGACTAAAATTATATCGAAAGAGACTAATAAGAAAAAACACAATAATTTCAGCTAATAAAGAGAAAATCATTGTTCCTAGATTAGTTTCATATAGTCTATACAATATTGGAATCTTAGAAATTATAAAGTAACCTAAAAAATTTCTGATGACATCCCAAAATCCAAGTGGAAATAATGAGTAAAAAAGTAATAAAGAAACCTTACTTCTTAATTTACCAATAGACAAAGTATATAGGATAAAAAAGGTAGGATAAATCAATAATGACCCAAGAAAGTAAAATCCAGTTGATTTAAATAAAACAATAAATAGTAATGATAAAAGATGGAACAGAATAATGGATATTCCGACTTTTTTCAGATTTAATCTCTCACCTACAACCTTATTATGGATACATAACAATAGAAAAACACCTATAATATTTAGAAAAAATATCATCTAAATCTCCTTAGTCATGAAGTCTTTCGATAGCTTTCATAAGTGGACGAATTTTTAATCTAGAGACAATACAAGAGGATCCGTTCTGAAAATGAACTACCCGATTTTCTTTATCAATTGAAGAAATATTATAAGGATTTACGATAAACGATCTATGACATTGAAATAAGCGTGGTTCCTGTTCTATGATTTCGGATAATTGTCCATAAAATTCAACTATGTCTCGTTTGGAATAGAGTGTCAACTTATGGGCGATTGACGATGTCTCAATATACAATAAATCTTTAAAAGGGACTTGAATTTGAGCTTTTGATCCTGTAAATATAAAAGAGTCCTCAGATACTGTTCTTCCTTGATTGTTACTAACATTTAAAATAACATTTTCAAGACGTTTTATAAATTTTGGTTCAGGTAATTCTTTATCAATGAAATCAATAGCTGATACTAAATATTCAAAAGATACAGGCATAAACTCAGAATGTGTTGTTACAAAAGCAATCGTAGCTTGGGAATCAAGTTTTCTAATCTCCCTTGCAACGTCTAACCCTCTTTTTTCTTCATCTTTTATTTCGATATCAAGTAAAAATAATTGATGATTTCCTCTCTCTGAAATGTCCTCTAAAAGCTGTTGAGGTTTTCCATAAACCTCAAAATGCCTATACTCAATCTTATTATCCACCAAAATTTTTTTGACAATATTTTCAATTCTAGTCTGTTGTAAAAAATTATCTTCTAGTATAAAAATATTCACTACTTCACTCCTATATATTTTTCCACTGATTTTTTAATATTGTAAAGTGTCTTCTAGAACAAGCGATGTCTGATACTCTATCATCCAAAAACATAATTGTTCTTGTCTCATGATTAAATCCTGCTATTTTATCTTTATTTACAAGAAACTTTCTATGGCATCTAATAAGTTCTTCTGTACTTTCCTCTTCGATTTTAGCTAGTGAGGTTGAAGCTTCAAAATTCCCTTCGGCTGTTACAAAAAGAACAGCATGAGCTTTTGTTGGGTGAGTTGTAACATAATAAATTTTAGAGAGTGGTACCTTTACTATAGCTCTATCTTGATATAAAATATAGTCTTTCATATTTAGCCTCCTTCTATAAGTTTAATCTTATCAGAATTATGGAAATTAAATTATAAAAATCTCAAATGGTTTCTATACTATCTCAAATGGTAAAAATTTTCTTAATTTAGACATTTCATGATAAAATAGAGACTTTTTAGTATCTCAATAATATTAATCTTTCTTTATTTGATAAACTAATATCTAATGAAAGGAAAGCTATGAAGGCAATTCAAATTTTACACTATTCTTTATTTGGCTATATTTTATCTCTGTATTTAAAATATTATTTCTTTAAAAAAACATTCAAAAATACAAAAATTTTACAAGGACATAAGATTAACTACAAATATAAATCTTCTACTTATTTTATCATAAAATCAGAGTCTCTAACATCTAAAAAAATGAAACTCTATTTAAAATCTATCCAATTTCATTCAAAAAAATCAGAAGTTATCATCATAGGCAGTCAGATTGATTATGATGAGCTTTATCGAAACCACTATAGCGTGTTTGGTGTTATAGACATAACTAAAAATAAATCATTAAAATATATTAAAGAAAAAATTCATTTTTACTTGGAAGAGCTCTATGAATTTAAGCAGGATAAGAGTAATTAAATCTCTGAAATAAAGTTCCAAGTCTTATAACTTTATATTCCGTTACATCATAGAATTTTGATTTCTTCCTCCACATGCTCGAGTTTGATAGCAAATTTTAGTGTCATCTTAAAGTAGTCATATTTTGTCAGTCTTCTTTTTTCTGAGTTATTGAGATTGATTGGAACCTCTATTATTTTATTGATATGAGTTAGTTTATTATGTGACTTTCAGTCACATAATAAAAAAGTTGGAGCTCAGTACTCCAACAATTTCTATTAAAATGTTTGGCGTTTTGCTTTACGCTCTGCACGACCGCGAGCACGATTTTCAGCGCGCTTTGTTTTGCGGCGCTTTTCATCAACCGCCCATTGAATTTTCTTCTTATAACCTGGTTTGACTTTTTTCTTTTTCTTTTTAACCAAACCAATCATTTCGATATCAAGTTTATCTTGTTTTTTCTCACGGTTGGCACGACGATCACGGTCATAAGTATCTTGAAATTCCCCGTCTTTGACCATCTTAGGAGTAAACTTGATTCCCAATTTCTCCAACTCACGGATATCCGAGTCATCACTTGGCTGGTAAAGGGTAATAGCTGTACCTGGTAGGCCATTACGCCCAGTACGACCAACACGGTGAACAAAGAAGGACAAATCTTGCGGAATGGCATCATTGATAACATGGCTGACACCTTCAATATCAATTCCACGCGCTGCCAAATCTGTTGCGACAATATACTCAAAATCCAGATTTTTAACCTGGTTCATGATACGTTTGCGCTCACGAGGTGCAATATCCCCATGGATTTTTGCCACCTTCAAGCCTTGAGCAGTCAGATATGAATGCAATTCATCAGCACGCGTTTTAGTGTTAACAAAAATCATTGCCAAATACGGTTGCATCAACTGAGTTAACTGGTAAATTTGAGCATTCTTATCTCGGCCCTTGGTCGAAATCAACCAATTATCAATGGTATCAGAAATGACCGTTTTGGTCTTGATTTTCTCCATAACAGGATTTGATAAGTATTTTTTCAAGAATGGTTGCAGTTTTTGTGGAATAGTCGCTGAGAAGACCATGAATTGCAGGTCTTTTGGAAGGCTTCCAGCAATCTTATCAACAGTTTCTAAGAATCCCATATCCAAGGTCATATCTGCCTCATCGACCACAAAGGTCTTAGCCTTGTGAATAGCTAGATCACCAGACTTAACTAAGTCATAAATACGGCCAGGCGTTCCGATAACAATATGAGGCTGGTTACTTGCCAATTTGTCAATCTGGCGAACCTTATCAGTACCACCCACGTAATTAACCACACGAACTTCGACTTCTGAGTGATTAGCAATCTGACGAGCTGCTTGGTAAATCTGAGTAGCCAACTCACGGCTCGGTGCAGTAATCACTGCCTGTACACTATCACTAGTTTCATCTAATTGCTGGAAAATCGGCAACAAGAAAGTATGAGTCTTACCTGAACCTGTTTTTGATTCACCGACTAGGTCACGACCTGCCAAAACAATAGGAATCAACTTGTCTTGCACCTCTGTTGGAGTTGTAAATTTCAACTCCTCCAAGGCTTCACTAATATATTTTTTAAATTGAAATTTCGTAAATGACATAATATCCTCGATTCTATCTATCTTATCAATTATACCACATTTTATTCCATTTCAGTAGTCTCACTTATTTAGGCTATTTCCAGTAGCTTTTCTAGTCAGAAAAAGGCTAGAACTTCGTGATTCCAACCTCTTTTCAGTTATTATTTCTAGTTTAAAATAGCATTCAAGCCATAGTGATCACTAACTTGTGGACTCTTGTTACCATCAAATACGACATGTAATTTTTCCACCTCTAACTCTTTGGTAGTAAAAACATAGTCGATTCGAAGGGGTTCTGTGTTCCCCTTCCAGCCATCAATTTCTGGTGGAACAGTATAGCTACCGCTTTTCTCTTGAGCAACTTCAAATGCGTCTTGTAAGCCTAATGGACTAGATAAAATAGCTTGGTAACCTTCCTGACCAGCTGGGTTGTTGAAATCTCCAGCTAGCAGAAGTGGCTTGTTTAGTTCTTTCAAGACAGCTTCAAATCGTGCCCATTCTTCTTGGAAACCTTTATCCCACCAAGAAAGATGGACACTGGCTACTGCAAGATCCTTGCCATCGACTACAGTTTCAGCCAAGGCGACACGGCGAGTATGATAGTCTGTTGGATCATCCACATCTGAAACCAAAATTTCTCTTGCTTCAATAGGTGTTTTAGACAAGATAGCCACACCTTCATGATAGCGGTCATAACCAATATGGTTATAGGCCCAAGTCCAATAGTAATTTTTTCCTTGCTCTGACAACTTTTCAACCAAAAGTCTAACATAGTGATCTTGGTGAATAGGCTCAGCTGCTGGCAAAGCTTGATAAAGGTTATTAACCTCGACCTCTGGTGAAGTGATCTCCTGATTGATTTCTTGGAAACAAATCAAATCATAGTCTTTATCAAGAATATCCTCAAGCAAGAGCTGGAATTTTTCCTCAGCTTCTTTTTCCATCCAGCTATGAGTATTGAGTGTTAAAAATTTCATGCTTTTCTCCCAAAACAAGAGGTTGGAAAACAGCTTCCAACCTCAAGTATATTACAATTCTACTTTAGCAACTGCTGTTTTAGCTGCAAGAGAACCTGTTTGTTCTAATTTAACTGATTTAATAGCTTCAGCATTTGTGAAGACAACCACTGTTGAAGTTTCACGACCTGCTGCACGGATAGCATCCAAGTCAGCTGTAACAAGAAGATCACCTGCGGCAACTTTTTGTCCTTCAGCTACATGAACTGTAAATGGTTTTCCTTCAAGACTTACTGTGTCCAAACCAATGTGAACAAGTACTTCAAGACCTGCTTCAGTCACAAGACCAAGAGCATGTTTTGTAGGGAAGATGCTTGATACAGTACCTGAAACTGGAGATACAATGTTTCCATTTGCAGGTTCTACAGCAAATCCGTCGCCCATCATTTTTTGAGCAAATACTGGATCTTTTACTTGTTCCAAAGCAACAACTTGACCGTCAGCTACTGAGTATACTTCCTCAGTAAGACCTTTATAGTGAACTGTGTTTTGTTGTGCTTCTGTCATTTGACTTGGAAGAGTTTCAGGAATGATTTCACCTGAATCAAGGATATCTTGGATATCAGATTTTAATACGTCTGCTTTTGGACCGTAGATAGCTTGAACTCCTTGTCCTTTCATGACAAGACCCATAGCTCCTTCTGCTTTCCATTGTTCTGCATCACCGACTTTGTCAGCATCTTTTACAGTTACACGAAGACGAGTCATACATGCATCAACATCAACGATGTTTGCACGTCCACCAAGAAGGTTAATAATGTTTACAGCTTGAGAACCTGCTGCAACTTTCACTTCGCTGCTAGCTTCTTCTGAACCTTCAGCAGTTTCGTAATTTCCGTTACGTCCTGGAGTTGCGTAGTTGAATTTTTGAATCATGAAGTTTGCGATAAAGTACATGATTACGGCAAAGAGAACAGTTACCCAGATAAAGTTAACAATATCCATACCGATACCAGCGCTAATCGCAATAGGTGTACGAGTCAAGAACTCGATTGAACCGAATGAGTGCATACGTAGGTTCACAACGTCAGCCATAGCGAAGGCAGCACCTTGAACAAGTGAGTAAACGAGATACATAGGTGTTGCGATGAACATGAACATGTATTCGATTGGTTCAGTAACCCCTGTCAAGAATGTTGCAAGAGCTGTTGCAATCATCATACCTTTGTATTTGTGTTTCTTGTCAGCATCAACATTACGGTAGATAGCAACGATGACACCCATCAAGATACCGAATGAACCGATCATTTGTCCAACTTTGAAACGAGCTGGATGTACTGTATCTAACAAGTGTTGGTATTGAGTAGCATCAGTACCTTTAAGGTTTACAAGGTCTGTTACCCATGCAAGCCAAAGTGGATCTTGACCAAATACTTGGCTACCTTTTGCTGCACCAGTTAAGACTTCATAAGTACCACCAAGAGCTGTGTAGTTCATTGGGATAGTCAACATGTGGTGAAGACCAAATGGCAAGAGCAAGCGTTCCAATGTACCATACAAGAATGGTGCAAGGATTGGAGCAGTTTCTTGTGAGTTAGCAATCCAGATACCAAAGCTATTGATACCAGTTTGCACAAGTGGCCAGAAAGCTGAAAGTACGATTGCAGCAATTACTGAACGAAGAATAACTACAAACGGTACAAAACGTTTTCCGTTAAAGAATGAAAGTGCATCAGGAAGCTTACGGAAGTTGTAGTATTTGTTGTAAGCAGTTGCTCCAATAAAACCTGAGATAATCCCTACGAACACACCCATGTTAAGTGCTGGGGCTTCCATAACACTAATGAAGTAATCAGCAACTTTGATTGATCCACCAAAGAGAGTTGTTACCATAGCATCTGGATTTTTCAACATATCGCCTGATACGCCAAAGATTGTACCAGTGATACGGTTAATCAAGATGAAGGCAAGACCAGCGGCGAAAGCACCACCAGCACGTTCTTTAGCCCAGCTACCTCCAATGGCTAGGGCGAACAAGATATGAAGGTTAACGATAACCCCCCAACCGATTTGTTCTAGTACACCACCAGTAATAACAAGTGGTGCAAAGGTTGGGTTAATCATCACGATAGACTTACCGATTGAAATCATCAAACCAGCAGCCGGCATAACCGCGATAACCACCATCAAAGCCTTACCGAATTTTTGCCAAAACTCGAAAGACAAGACATTTTTGAATGTATCTTTCATCATTCAAATCTCCTTTATTTTTATTTAGGCAAACGTTTTACGAAAACGTTTGCACTTTCTATAATTCAATTATACCACTTTAATTTTTTTTGTAAAGGCTTTTATAAAAAAAAGTAGACTTTTTTCTAAAATTTTTGTAGTAAAAAAGGAGATATTAAAATCTCCTCAAATATACTTCTATTTTAGATTTTCAGGAATCGGCGCATTGAAATTCCTGAACCCAGTGAACCAATGAAAATTCCAATCACAAATAATAGAGCAATCATCAGTGGGCTGAATACCTCTGGTGAAATCATTGAAAGGTTTTGACCAACTAATGACTTATTAACCGATTGGTAAACCATTTTATAGACAATAAATACCAAAACTGATGGAAGTGTTGCTCCAAGCAAACCGATGAAGGCACCTTCAAGCAAGAAAGGTCCGCGGATATAGCCGTTCTTAGCACCTACTAAACGCATGATTTGAATTTCACGGCTTCGTGAAATGATGGTGATACGTATAGTATTAGAAATCAAGAACACCGCAATGAAAATCAATAATCCAGCGATAACTAGTCCCCAGACACGAATAAATGAGGCTAACTTAAACAAGCGTTCTGTATTAGCACCACCATCTTGAACTTCTGATACACCTTCGATTTTTTTAGCCTCTTCTGCTACTGTCTTTACATCACTTGGTGTATTTGTATCAACGATATATGCATCATAGAGAGGATTGGCATCGCCTTCAAAGATTTTCCAGTTGTCCCCCATTGTCTCGGTTAATTTTTCATATTGTTCTTCTTTACTTGAAAACGTAACACTTTTAACGGTTGACATACCTTTCAAAGCATCATATACCTTATGGTAGTCGTTATTTGTAACAGTTTGACCTTCTTTTTCAATCGTCTCACTATTATCAGCTACGTCCTTACGAATGTATACCATTACTCGGACATTATTTTCGATATCTGTAGCTAGTTTAGCCGTATTAAAGATAACAGATGCAAATATTGCAACCAAGGTCAAAGTAATCATAACTGAACTGACAGCAGCTACTGTCATCCAGCCATTTCGTTTCAAACTTTTTAACGATTCAAATAAATGACGAAAAAATCTACTAATCATCGTATCCATATTCTCCTTTAGCTTCGTCACGAACGACACGGCCATTTTCAATGGCAATGACACGGTGGCGCAAGGTATTTACAATCTGACTGTTGTGGGTAGCCATCAAGACAGTTGTACCTTGGAGATTGATGCGTTCCAACAAATTCATGATTTCCCATGAATTATCTGGGTCCAAGTTTCCTGTTGGTTCGTCCGCAATCAATACTTTGGGATTATTTACAATAGCACGTGCAATCGCAATCCGCTGTTGTTCTCCCCCTGAGAGCTCATTTGGGAAAGAACGAACCTTATGCTTCAATCCAACCAAGTCTAAAACTTCCATAACACGTTTTTTGATATTACGGCGACTTTCTCCAATTACCTCCATTGCATAGGCAATATTTTCATAAACGGTTTTCTTTGGTAACAGTTTATAATCTTGGAAGACAACCCCAACACTACGACGTAGGAGAGGGACATCTTTCTTTTTTATTTTAACTAGATTAAAACCAGCAACAGATAAACTTCCTTTTTCGATTTTTACTTCGCGATACAAAGAACGAATAAAGGTTGATTTCCCAGCTCCTGACGGACCTACGATATAGGCAAATTCTCCTGGTTGAATGCTGACCGAAACACCACGTAGGGCAGTCGTTCCGTTGTCGTATTTTTTGACGACATCTCTCATTTCAATGATTGACATGTGAGTTCCTTTCTATCTTAGCTGATTCGCCACTTGAGATAAGCATCGATAAAACCATCTAGGTCTCCATCCATAACCTTATCTACCTGCGCAACTTCAAAACTAGTTCGATGGTCTTTTACCATAGTATAAGGTGTGAAGACATAAGAACGAATTTGACTTCCCCATGTGATTTCCTTTTTCTCACCCTTGAGGGAATCGACTTCCGCAGCTTTCTTTTCTTGCTCCATTTGATAGAGCTTAGCCTGCAACATCTTCATGGCACGATCTCTATTTCCATACTGGGTACGATCGACCGTTGACTGGACAACAGTTCCCGTAGGAATGTGTGTCAAACGAACTCCAGTTGAAACCTTGTTGACGTTTTGTCCACCAGCACCACCTGAACGGAAGGTATCCATCTTGATGTCATCTTCCCGGATTTCCACTTCAATGGTATCATCCAATTCTGGCATTACTTCCACCGATGTGAAAGAGGTATGGCGACGTTTGGCAGAGTCAAATGGCGAGATTCGCACCAAACGGTGTACACCCATTTCTGACTTGAGAAGACCATAGGCATTAGGTCCTTCAAATGATAGGGTTACTGACTTGATGCCAGCTTCATCTCCTGCTTGGTAATCCAATACTTCCACTTTAAAGCCTTTAGCATTTCCATAGCGAGTGTACATACGAAGCAACATATCACCCCAGTCCTGAGCCTCAGTACCACCGGATCCTGGATGGATTTCCAAGATGGCATTGTTGTGGTCATAAGGTTCTGACAAGAGTAGAGTCATCTCGTAGCTGGTCATCATCTTATCAAGTTCTGATAACTGTTCAACCAATTCTTCATGCACCGACTCATCTTCAGCTAAAAAGTCTAATAAAATTTCGACTTCATCCTGCAACTCTTCCATTTTGTGGAAGGTGCTGTAGGTGTTTTTTAATTCATTTAATTCTTGCGACGTTTTTTGGGCCGCGATATTATCGTTCCAAAAATCAGGTTCTGTCATCTTATTTTCCAAGATGGCAATCTCTTCCTCTAGACCTTCTAGGTCAAAGAGACCCCCTGAAAGAAGCTAATTTTTCACGATTTGCGTCAATTTTCTGACGAATTACTGAAATGTCCATAAATACTCCTTTTTTACATCATTTCATTATAGCATATTTTATCATTTCTTTCCATCTTTTGCTCTAATCCCCTTTTCATGAAAAAAGAAGCCTTTCGGCTTCCCTTCTTACAAGACTTTTGCTGAAGTACGAGTGATTTCTTCTACTTGAATATTCTCTGATTCAAATTTTTCTTTCAAGGCTGGTAAATCAATTGATCCATCAATTTGAACTTCGATAATCACCTTACCATCCTTACGCGGAATATTGACTGTATGAGAGATATTCAAATTTTCTTCTACAATCAAAGAAACAATTTTTCCAAGAACGCCAACTTCGTTTTCCGTAACAAAGCGTACACGAATCCCTTCTTCACCATAACCTGCAATTTCAAGAAAGGCTTGGAAAACGTCACGGTCCGTAATAACCCCATAGACTTGATGGTTATCTACGACAGGAAGAATACCAATCTTGTTTTTCAACATCAGATAAGTTGCATCCTCTAGACTCGCATAGCCTGAAACAGTGACAACATCACGAATCATCACATCTTTTACTTTTGTCTTATTTAGAAGATAATTCATCTCATAGATAGAAAGACTGGTTGCTTTTGATGGACTAGCTTGAGCAATGGTTCCTTCAGTTACCAAACCAACCAATTGATCATTTTCGATAACAGGCAAGCGGTGCAATCCTTGCTCTCTCATTAAATCTGCTGCATGAGATACTGTTGTATCTGGACTAATATAAACTACCTTGCGGGTCATAAAATCTTTAACTGCCATGAGACTTCTCCTTTTCTATTCTTATCCCTATTATACAATCTTTTTGTAAATCTATCAAACGCTTACATTTCTTTTTCAAAATTCAGAAAAGTATGAATAAGCTAGCAAAAAGAGCTCTAAAATCGAGCTCCCTGAATGAAGGGTAGATACGCTTCATTCGATTTTATTTCAATTATCAGAAGCTAACCTTCCAGTGTAGATGAGAATTGCTGCGCAATCTTCATCCACCGACTAAAAAGGTCCCCCGGACTATAATGATGATTACTTCGTAATCCTCATCCACCGACTAAAACAATCCACTGGATTGTTTTAGCCACCCAGATATGCTTTTCTGACTTCTTCTGATGAGGCGAGTTCTTTTCCTGTTCCTGATAGAACGATTTTTCCTGTTTCCAGTACATAACCTCGGTCAGAGATTGCAAGTGCTTTATTGGCATTTTGTTCAATCAAGAGGACGGTTGTTCCTTGCTTCTGAATATCTTGAATGATATCAAAAATCTCTTGAATAAAGATTGGGGCAAGTCCCATTGATGGTTCATCTAAAAGAAGAAGTTTTGGTGTTGACATAAGAGCGCGTCCCATGGCAAGCATTTGTTGTTCCCCCCCTGAAAGAGTTGCTGCGTCCTGGTTCTTGCGTTCTTCAAGACGTGGGAAGCGTGAAAAGACCTTCTTCAAGTTAGCTTGATTTTCTTCACGATTTTTCTTTAAGAAAGCTCCCATTTCTAGATTTTCCATAACAGTCAAGCCAGGAAAGACGTGGCGTCCTTCTGGAACTTGTGAAAGACCACCTGCCACGATTTTCTGGGCCGGCATTTTTTGGATTTCTTGACCTAAAAATTCAATCTTTCCAGAACTTGGTCTAACCAAACCAGACAAGGTACGGAGAATGGTTGTCTTACCTGCACCATTGGCACCGATAAGGGAAACTACTTCTCCTTCATTCACTTCAAAACTTACATCACGGACTGCTTGGATCATACCGTAATGCACAGAAAGATTATCGACTTTTAACATAGACATTAGGCTTCACCTCCTAGATAAGCTTCGATAACGCGTTTATTGGTCTTAATTTCGTCTGGAGTTCCCTGAGCAATCAAACGACCATATTCAAGTACGTAGATACGTTCTGTTACTTCCATGACCAGATTCATATCGTGTTCAATCAGCATGATTGTAATCTTAAATTCATCTTTGATACGACGAATTAACTCAGTCAATTCTGCTGTTTCCTGTGGATTCATACCTGCTGCTGGTTCATCTAAAAAGAGAATTTTAGGTTCCGTAGCAAGGGCACGAACAATTTCTAAACGGCGTTGTTGTCCGTAGGCAAGATTTTTAGCAAGAGTTTCTGCATCACCATCTAAATCAAAGATTTTAAGCAATTCCATGGCTTTAGCCTTTAATTCTTTTTCACTCTTGTAAAAAGCTGGTAAGCGCAAAAAACTAGCAAAAACATGTTGTTTGTGATGGTTGCCAAAGGCAATCAAAACATTGTCCAAAACTGTTAAATCTTTAAAGAGACGGATATTTTGGAATGTACGTCCAAGTCCCAAAGAGGCAATCTTATAAGGTGCCTTTCCATTCAAAAGGTGACCATCTAGTGTTACTGTTCCCTCACTTGGTTCATAAACACCCGTCAAGAGGTTGAAAAGGGTGGTTTTACCAGCTCCATTTGGACCGATTAGTCCAACCAGTTCCCCTTCGTTCAATTCAAGAGTCACATCTCCAACAGCTGTTAGACCGCCAAAATGTTTGGTTAACTGTTTTACTTCAAGTAATGCCATTAGTTTTGTTCCTCCTTCTTAGATTTTTTAAAGAAACGTGATAGGCTCAATTCCCATGTTCCAAGGAGTCCACCTGGTCTGAAAATCATTACCAATACCAAGGCCAAAGCGTAAATAATCATACGCACGCTGGCAACATCTTGGAGAAGCATATTCAAAATTCCAAGAACAATAGCTGAAACGATGGCACCTGTAATGGAACCAAGTCCACCAAATACAACAATAATCAATACGTTGATTGAGTTAATGAATGTGTAATCTTTCGGTACAACAGACCCGATAAATCCTGCCTGAAGTGACCCTGCAATACTTGCAGTAATGGCACCAAAGACAA
Source organism: Streptococcus mitis (assembly GCF_946190285.1). Lineage (GTDB taxonomy): Bacteria > Bacillota > Bacilli > Lactobacillales > Streptococcaceae > Streptococcus > Streptococcus mitis_CP. The sequence continues at coordinate 617,924 of NZ_CAMHZX010000001.1, forward strand.
AAGCGATGATTTTAATTTTAGTTGTATTAACACCGACTGACTCTGCAGCGATTTCATCTTCACGAACGGATAGGGTTGAACGACCAATTGGACTACGCAAGAAATTCAAGGTTGCAATGGTTGTAATCACGACAAAGAAGTAAACCATTTGCCAAGTTGTAAAGTTAGGAATTCCCAAGATACCTGCCGCACCATTTGTAAGACTTCCACCATTGATGATAAAGATACGGATAATTTCAGATACCCCGAGAGTTGCTACCGCAAGGTAGTCCCCCTTCAAGCGCAAGGTTGGAATCCCGACAAGCAAGGCAACTGCTCCTGAAAGCAAAGCACCTATAAGCATGGCTCCAAAGAAGGCACCGTAGGTTGGTGATTTAGAACCAATAATAGCTGCTGCATAGGCACCAATCGCCATGAAACCAGCATGACCAAGTGAAAATTGTCCTGAAAAACCAACGATTAAGTTGAGACCAACAGCCAAAATAATATTAATTCCAATTTGTTGTAAAATCTGTACATAGAATAGGTTGAGTACTCCGACTGAAACCAGTACACTAATCAAGCCATAGCCAGCTAATAAAAGGAGTAACCATAGAATATTAACTTTTAAATTTTCCTTCATCGTTTACACCTTCTCTTTCACATTTTTACCAAGGATACCAGCTGGGCGGACAATCAAGATCAACAACAAGATTCCATAAACAATGGCATCACGGAAGTCTGACATTCCAAAGGCTGTCGCAAAGGTTTCCAATAGACCAATCACAAAACCACCAAGAGCCGCACCAGGAATAATTCCGATACCACCGAGTACTGCGGCAACGAAAGACTTAAGACCTGGAGTAACCCCCATCAAAGGCTCAAGAGAGTTATAATAGAGGGCAATCAGAACACCTGCCGCACCCGCAAGAGCTGAACCCAAAGCAAAGGTAAAGCTGATAGTACGATTTACATTGATCCCCATCAATTGCGCTGCATCGCTATCTACAGATACAGCACGCATGGCTTTCCCCATCTTAGTCTTTTGGACAATGACCTGTAACAAAATCATCAAAATCAAGGAAATGGCCAAGATCATTAACTGCACGTTTGTTAGGCTAACTGGTCCCAAATCATAGCGAACTGTTTGAATCGCTTGAGGGAAGGCACGGGTATTGGCACCAACCAGATAGACCATGCCATACTCCAATAGGAAAGAAACCCCAATAGCCGTAATCAAAACAGCAATACGAGTAGAGTGACGCAAAGGTCGGTAAGCAAGGAACTCAATCACGACACCAAGAATGGCTGTCGCTAACATAGCTACAATAAGAGCTACAAAGAAATTCATTTGGAAAGAATTAATCAAGAAATAACCGATAAAGGCTCCCATCATATAAATATCACCGTGGGCGAAGTTGATGAGCTTGATAATTCCGTAAACCATGGTATATCCTAGGGCTAACAGCGCATAAACACTACCTAGAATCAAACCATTTACTAGTTGTTGGAGCATAAGATTCACTCTTTCTATTTATAATTTTGAGGGTTTCCCCTCACTTTTTGATAGGTTCTTAAACACCGAAACAGGGAGTGAGTCAGAGGCTCATTCCCTATTTCAACATTTTTCTATTATGGTTTTACAACTTCTGCTGCTTCAACCTTACCATTGTTCATGGTCATCATGTAAGCAGTTTTGACTGTGTTGTGGTCTGCATCAAAGCTTGTTTGTCCAGTTACACCTTCAAAGTCTTTTGTTTTAGCAAGGTTATCCTTGATTTCACCAGAGTTTTTAGCACCTTTTGCTGCGTTTGCTACAAGGTGAACTGAGTCATAAGCCAAGGCTGCAAATGTTGAAGGCTCTTCGTTGTACTTAGCACGGTATGCATCAAGGAAGGCTTTTGCTTTAGCTGAAACTTCTACAGTAGTTGAGAAGCCTGAGATAAAGTAGATGTTTGATGCTTTTTCAGCAGTTGCTTGTTGTACAAACTCTTCACCGTTAAATCCATCACCACCAACGATTGGTTTGTCAATTCCCATACCACGCGCTTGGTTTACAATTTTACCAGCTTCAGTGTAGTAACCAGGAACGATGATAGCATCAAAGTCTTTCCCTTTCATTTTTGTAAGGGCTGCTTGGAAGTCTGTGTCACCTGCTACGAAAGTTTCATCTGCAACGATTTCACCTTTGTAAGCTTCACGGAAGGCTTTGGCAATACCTTTAGCATAGTCGCTGGCATTGTCAGTGTAAAGAACAACTTTCTTAGCTTGCAATTTTTCAGAAACATAGTTTGAGATAATTTTTCCTTGGAAGCTATCTTGGAAAGTTCCGATAAAGAGGTAATCTTGACCTTTAGTCAATCCATCTTGAGTCGCACTTGGCGAAATCAATGGAACACCTGCTTTTGTAGCGTTCGCTACCGCAGCTGCAGTCGCACCAGATGTCGCAGGTCCTACGATTGCTGATACTTTAGATTGAGTTACAAGGTTAGTTGTTACTGAAGCCGCCTCAGCTGTTTCAGACTTATTATCTTTATCGACTACTTCGATTTGTTTTCCGTCGATACCACCTGCTGCATTGATTTCATCAACGGCCAATTGGGCACCTTTTTGTTCAGATGTACCGTAAGCTGCTACGGCACCAGTTTCCTCGAAGTTAAATCCGATTTTGATTGTCTTTTCATCTACTGAGTTACCAGCAGCATTTGACGCTCCAGACTTCACTTCTCCACAGGCTGCAAGAAGTGCTACACTTGCAAGCGCCACAAACGATAGGGCAAATTTTTTCTTCATCTTTTTTGTCTCCTTATTTCTTAAATAAATAGCATGTTAAGAATATACCGAATTATCAGAAAATTGTCAACACTTTTCTTGAACTTTTTAGATGATAACGTTTTCTTCTCGATGAAGATTGCCCACAAAAGGTGTTTCTAACTCTTGGATATGACAAACTCTGACTTTTTTGATAAATTTTTCCTTGCCCAAACGCCCGACCAATTGCTCCACTTCTTGAGTTGGAACATAGAGTTGTAAGTAACGATGTTTCTTGGAATGATAGGTAATATCTCCATAATCCTGCAGTTTTTTTGCATCACGATTATAGTAAAGATAGATAATCAAGCCAGATCGATTGACTTTTTCAAACATTGTAAATCCTCTTTCTAAGAAATCTCTCCCTATTATACCAAAAAAAGCAAACCCAGTCGAGTTTGCCTTCTTTCATCATTAATTCAATGAATTGTTTGCCATGATTTCATCAATAAAGCCATATTCAAGTGTTTCTTGAGCACTCATCCAGTTATCACGTTCTGCATCTGCGTGAACTTTTTCGATTGACTGACCTGAATTTTCAGCCAAGATTTTTTCCAAGGTTTTACGAGTTTTAAGCAAATGTTCTGCAGCAATCGCCATATCGGTTTGTTGAGTACCACCGCCTGTACCACCCATTGGTTGATGGATCATGTATTCAGCATTTGGAAGCATGAAACGTTTGCCTTTTGCTCCACTTGATGCGATGACTGTTCCCATAGATGCAGCCATTCCCATAACGATGGTTTGGACATCTGCCTTGATAAAGTTCATAGTATCAACGATTGCCAAACCAGCTGAAACGGAACCACCTGGTGTATTGACATAAAGGTAAATATCTTTTGTACTATCTTGGGCATCCAAGAAAAGCAACTGGGCAATAACTGAGTTGGCCATGTTGTCTTCAACTGGGCCTGTCAGCATAATGATGCGGTCTTTGAGAAGACGTGAGTAAATATCGTAGGAACGTTCCCCACGGCTTGTTTGTTCAATAACTACAGGAATCATTCATTTCTCCTTTTGAGTTTTAATTTTGTTGGTCAAATGACTGAAGATAAGACTATTATAATACCTTGGTCAAAAAAGGTCAAATTTTTGCTCTGTTTTCATCAGACAGAAACAAAAACTCAACCTCCTTTCGTGACTGGAACTTCTTTTCCAAGTCAATCTCTTTTTAATTTTATTTTGTACCGAACAAGCGGTCTCCAGCATCTCCAAGACCTGGAACGATATAACCGTGTTCATTCAAGCGTTCATCCAAGGCTGCTGTAAAGATTTCTACATCTGGATGAGCTTCTTGAAGGGCTTTTACACCTTCTGGAGCAGATACAAGGCAGACAAATTTGATATTTGATGCGCCACGTTTTTTAAGAGAATCAACAGCCAAGATTGCTGAGCCACCTGTTGCCAACATTGGGTCTACCACAAAAATTTGACGTTGGTCAATATCTTCAGGCAATTTCACCAAATACTCAACTGGTTGAAGCGTTTCTTCATCACGGTACATACCGATGTGACCAACCTTAGCAGCTGGAACCAAGCTCAAGAGACCATCAACCATCCCGATACCTGCACGCAAGATTGGAACGATGGCCAATTTCTTACCTGCCAATTGTTTTTGAACTGTTTTTGTGATTGGTGTTTCGATTTCCACATCTTCTAGTGGAAGATCACGAAGTACTTCATACCCCATCAACATTGCAATCTCATCTACTAGCTCACGGAAAGCTTTTGTAGAAGTATCTGTACGACGCAAGATTGACAATTTGTGTTGAATCAGTGGATGATTAATAACTTCAATTTTTCCCATTTTTGGAATTCCTTCTTTCAATTTATTCTTCTTATTATACCAAAAAACGGTTTAAAAATCTTTCCAAACTATTTATTTTTGATAATTTTTACATTAAATCTGCCTCTTTAAGAGCTACCTGTACTGTCTCAAGTGGTAAATGGGTCAATTCTGTTCCTTTTTCTTGATAAAGGTATTGGGCATATTCATCCATTCGATACTGGTTGATATAAACCACACGCTTACAACCGACCTGAAGCAATTGTTTGGTACAGTTGAGACAAGGAAAATGCGTCACATAGGCTGTAAATCCTTTAGGAACACCACGTTCTGCACCTTGGAGAATGGCATTAACCTCTGCGTGAAGGGTGCGAACACAGTGGCCTTCAATGACCAGACATTCGTGATCAATACAATGCTCAGTCCCTGACACCGAACCATTGTAACCAGTGGAAATAACCTTATTATCTTTTACCAGAATCGCGCCCACTTTGGCACGTTTACAAGTGGAACGATTGGCAATTAGTAGAGCTTGGGCTGCAAAATACTCATCCCAGGCCAGTCTTTTTTCAGTCATATCTCTTCTCCTTTTTCTCTATTTTTTAAAAAATGGTAACCGTAAATCCGCAATCTTTTCAGCAGGTACCTTCATGCCATCCTTGATCCATTTTAAAAGGACTGAGACGATGGCTGAACTCCAGAAGGAATGAAGATAAGAGCTGACACCTTTTGATTTTCCATGGTATTTTTCCAGAAACTCCTGCATGGCTTGGACAAAGATTTTTTCCAGATGGTAATCTAAGGCAAGTTGAATCACTCTGGCTTCCTTTCTTGCTTCTCGGAAAAGGTGAACCCAGACCAGATAAAGGTCTGTCTTTAAATCATAATGATGCAACTGTTCCATAATATTGTGGACAGTTCGTTTAAAGACACTCTCTAAAATTTCCTCTTTGGAATCATAATTGCGATAAAAGGCCGCACGCGAAACTCCTGCACGTTTGACCAATTCAGAAATACTAATCTTGGTCAAGTCCTTTTTTTCCAAGAGTTGCAAGAGGGCCGTTTCGATGGCTTCTCTGGTTAATAAATTGGATTCTTGGTTTGATTTTCTGAGATTTTCAAGAGACTTTTCAGAGATTCTACGTTCAGACATAACATTTTCTTTCTACTTGTCACAACAGACGGATGAGGCTTTTGTTTCAAGGGCTTTCATGATATAATTGTAAAAAAAGACAGAACCTTTGTCAATGTATAACTGACAAAGTTGGAGAATTTCTATGACTTGGAAGATTATTGCTGACTCTGGTTGTGATTATCGTCAGTTGGAGACACCAGCAATTGATACAACATTTGTAAGTGTCCCATTAACCATTCAAGTAGCTGATCAGGTCTTTGTTGATGATGCCAGTCTTGACATTGACCAAATGATGGAAACCATGTATGCAACTGCAGAAGCTTCAAAATCAGCTTGTCCAAGCCCAGATGACTATTTGCGAGCATTTGAAGGAGCCAAAAACATTTTCCTAGTAACCATCACAGGTACTCTCTCTGGCAGTCACAATAGTGCTCAACTAGCAAAGAATATTTATCTGGAAGAGCATCCTGACACTAAGATTCATGTAATTGATAGCTTGTCTGCTGGTGGGGAAGTTGACTTGCTCGTAGAAAAATTGAATGACTTGATTGACCAGGGCTTATCTTTTGAAGAAGTGGTTGAAGCTATCACAGCTTATCAAGAAAAAACCAAGTTGCTCTTTGTTCTAGCCAAAGTCGATAACTTGGTGAAGAACGGCCGTTTGAGCAAGCTTATCGGTACGGTCGTTGGCCTTCTAAATATCCGTATGGTCGGGGAAGCTAGTGAAACTGGAACCCTTGAATTGCTACAAAAAGCACGAGGAGCAAAGAAATCCGTTCAAGCTGCCTATGATGAGTTGGTAAAAGCTGGATATGCTGGTGGCCGTATTGTCATGGCCCAACGCAATAACGAGAAATGTTGCCAACAGCTTTCAGACCGAATCCGTGAAAATTTCCCACAGGCGGATATTAAAATTCTCCCAACATCTGGTCTCTGCAGTTTCTATGCAGAAGATGGTGGTTTGCTGATGGGATATGAAATTGATTAATTGCATTCTTGACAAGAGGTGACTTCATCTCTTGTTTTTTTGTGGTACAATAGAGCTATGAAACATTTTGATACTATTGTCATCGGTGGAGGTCCTGCTGGCATGATGGCTACGATTTCCAGTAGCTTTTACGGGCAGAAAACACTTCTCATCGAAAAAAATCGGAAACTTGGAAAAAAATTAGCTGGAACTGGCGGTGGTCGTTGCAATGTCACCAATAACGGAACTCTAGACGATCTACTCGCTGGCATCCCTGGAAATGGGCGCTTTCTCTACAGTGTCTTCTCCCAGTTTGATAACTATGATATCATTAACTTTTTTACAGAAAATGGTGTTAAACTTAAGGTCGAAGACCACGGCCGCGTCTTTCCGGCCAGCGACAAATCTCGAACAATTATCGAAGCCTTGGAAAAGAAAATCACTGAGCTAGGCGGACAAGTTCTCACTCAAACAGAAATTGTTTCGGTTAAAAAGATAGATGACCAGTTTGTCCTTAAATCAGCTGACCAAAGCTTCACTTGTGATAAACTCATTGTCACAACTGGTGGTAAATCTTATCCTTCGACTGGTTCTACTGGGTTTGGTCACGAGATTGCCCGTCATTTTAAACACACCATTACCGAGCTTGAGGCAGCTGAAAGTCCTTTATTAACAGATTTTCCACACAAGGTCTTGCAGGGGATTTCGCTGGACGATGTGACCCTAAGCTATGGTAAGCATGTCATCACTCACGATTTGCTCTTTACCCACTTTGGTTTATCAGGCCCTGCTGCCCTGCGTATGTCTAGTTTTGTCAAGGGTGGGGAGGTTCTCTCGCTAGATGTTCTACCTCAACTTTCTGAGAAGGACTTGGCTGCATTCCTAGAAGAAAACCGGGAAAAATCCTTGAAAAATGCTTTAAAATCTTTATTACCTGAGCGTTTGGCAGAATTTTTTGTACAAGGATATCCAGAAAAAGTCAAACAACTAACTGAAAAGGACCGCGAACAACTTCTCCAGTCTATAAAGGGACTTAAAATTCCTGTAACTGGTAAAATGTCTCTTGCTAAGTCATTTGTTACCAAGGGTGGCGTCAGTCTCAAGGAAATCAATCCTAAAACTTTGGAAAGTAAACTAGTCCCTGGACTCCACTTTGCTGGCGAAGTACTGGATATCAACGCCCATACGGGGGGCTTTAACATCACTTCTGCCCTCTGTACCGGCTGGGTGGCAGGATCAAACCCAATCTAAATCTAAATTATTCAATGGCTAAATCAACCCCAAAAGAAAGGAAGTCCTTTGGAACATATTATCTTGTTAAGGGGAGTGACTCCTAATGGAAAAAATGCTATCCCTAAAATGTCTTATCTAGTAGATATCTTGACAGAAGCTGGTTTTCAACAAGTTCGAACTTATATTCAAAGTGGAAATATTATTCTTGAAAGTAACTTATCTCTCGAAGAAATACGAGAACAGGTTCATACTCTAATAAAGGAAAAGATTGGAGCCGATCTCAAAATAATCATTAAGAATAAGGATATTTTTAAAAACATTGTCCAAGAAAATCCGTTTGGAGAACACTATCTTTATGACCGTATACACGTGATTTTTTATCAAGAATCTATTCAAAGTCTCCCTTTAGAAAAATTGAAAATTGATTACGGTGAAGAAGAAATTTGTATCGGTAACCATTGTCTTTACCTCTATCTCCCTAGAACTGCAAAACAAAAGAAACTCCATACCAACTATCTTGAAAAGCTTTTCAATGTAGATTTGACCATGCGAAAACTAAATGTAGTAGAAAAATTATTAAGCAAGTAGTGCTTGAATTTAGAAAAAATCGGAAGATCACTCCTCCGATTTTATTTTGTCTGAGTTTGGACATAGTGGGCAATCACATCTGATGTGTACTGGGCTGTTCCAGGTCCAAATTTGTCAATGTTTTCCTTAAACTCAGGGTTATAGACGTATCCTTTCCCGATATGACCGAAGACTTCAATAGAGCAGTCAAATCCATAAGTACGGATGGCTTGCAAGAGTTTGCCTGCTTCTTCTTGATTTTCTGTTGCTGTTACAGGCAGACCAGCTTGAAGATTTTGTGACAAGGCTCGAAAAACTTGGTTGAAGGCAGCCGTAGCCTCGTCTTCGTGACCTTTCTGGCGCTCCAGCGCTTGGTCCATGACTTCTTGTCCATATTTCTCCACCGCATCCTGGTGGTATTTTTGATGGTCTTGGTAGTTAAATCCAGCAAATTTCTCTTGAATACTCATTTCTCTTTCTCCTTTTTGTTCTTGAATGGTTTTCTGCAAGGTGGAAATCAAGCTATCCAGATATTCCCTTTCTCGAGTCAAATAGTCCAACTGCCTGGTCAAATGGGGTAATAAATCTGTCCTTTCTTCCTTTAACAACTCTGCTATTTTTTCTAAAGAAAAACCTAGATATTTGTAGTAAAGAATGACCTGAAGACGTTCCAAATCCTCTTGACTGTAAGTTCGATAGCCGTTTTCTGACTTTAAAGGGACCAAGAGTCCTATCTTATCGTAGTGGTACAGAGTCTTGACAGAGACACCTGAAAGCTGCGCAGCTTCTTTTATATAGTACATGATTTCCTCCTTACAATGATAGTATACCCCCTCCCCTTAGGTTAGAGTCAAGCATTTTTGCGAAATTTTTTACTTTATCATAACATGAAAATGGTTTTCTTGACAGACCTTAGAAAACATGATAGGATAGTCAAGTCTATCAATCAAAAGAAAGGCTCATTTTGAGTACTTATGAGGCTAGTTGCCAAGGGCAGTAGCTTTTTCTTTTGGAACACTAATTTTAGGAGTTTAACTATGTCTGAAAAATCGCAATGGGGTTCTAAACTGGGCTTTATCCTAGCGTCTGCTGGCTCAGCCATCGGACTTGGTGCCGTTTGGAAATTCCCTTACATGACTGCTGCTAACGGTGGAGGAGGCTTTTTACTAGTCTTTCTCATCTCCACTATTCTAATTGGTTTCCCCCTTTTGCTTGCAGAATTTGCTCTCGGCCGAAGTGCTGGTGTTTCAGCTATCAAAACCTTTGGAAAACTGGGCAAGAATAGCAAGTACAACTTTATCGGTTGGATTGGTGCCTTTGCCCTCTTTATCCTCTTATCTTTCTACAGTGTTATTGGAGGATGGATTCTGGTTTATCTAGGTATTGAATTTGGGAAATTGTTCCAGTTTGGTGGAACTGGTGATTATGCTCAATTATTTACTTCAATCATTTCAAATCCAGCCATTGCCCTAGGAGCTCAAGCAGCCTTTATCTTATTGAATATCTTTATTGTATCCCGTGGGGTTCAAAAAGGGATTGAAAGAGCTTCGAAAGTCATGATGCCCCTGCTCTTTATCATCTTTGTCGTCATCATCGGGCGCTCTCTCAGCTTACCAAATGCCATGGAAGGCGTTCTCTACTTCCTCAAACCAGACTTTTCAAAACTGACCAGCGCTGGTCTCCTCTATGCTCTGGGACAATCTTTCTTTGCCCTCTCACTAGGGGTTACAGCCATGCTGACCTATGCTTCTTACTTGGACAAGAAAACCAATCTGGTCCAATCAGGAATTTCCATTGTAGCCATGAATATCTCAGTATCTATCATGGCGGGTCTAGCCATTTTCCCAGCCATGTCAGCCTTCAATATCCAATCTGAAGGGGGCCCGAGCCTGCTCTTTATCGTCTTGCCTCAACTCTTTGACAAGATGCCTTTTGGAACCATTTTCTACATCCTCTTCCTCTTGCTCTTCCTCTTTGCGACAGTCACTTCTTCCGTCGTTATGCTGGAAATCAATGTAGGCAATATCACCAACCAAGACAACAGCAAGCGTGCCATGTGGAGTGCCATTTTAGGAATTTTGACCTTTGTCTTTGGAATTCCTTCAGCCCTGTCTTATGGTGTTATGGCAGATATTCACATTTTTGGAAAGACTTTCTTTGATGCTATGGACTTCTTGGTTTCTAATCTCCTCATGCCATTTGGTGCTCTCTGCCTTTCACTCTTTACAGGCTACATTTTTAAGAAGGCTCTTGCCATGGAGGAACTACACCTTGATGAAAGAGCATGGAAACAGGGACTTTTCCAAGTCTGGCTCTTCCTTCTTCGCTTTATCATTCCAATTATCATCATCGTGGTCTTTATCGCCCAATTTATGTAATCAAAAAGGACTTGAGTAATAAACTCAGGCCCTTTCTTTTTTAGGGATGGCTAACAATTAATTCCAAACCTTGCCCTTCTAGGGTCCAAGCTTCAACATCACTTGGTAGGATAAAGTGGCTACCTTTTTGAATTGGATAGTTTTTTTCGTCAACAGTCAGTTGACCTTGACCAGCCAAGACACTAAACAGGCTGTAGTCAGCTGTCTTTGCAAAGTCAACTTTCCCATTAATTTCCCACTTGTAAACTGCGAAGAAATCATTAGAGACAAGTAAAGTTGAACGCAAATCATCTGCTTTGACAGTCACAGGACGGCTATTGGCAGGCTCGCCAATGTTCAAAACATCGATAGATTTTTCAAGGTGAAGTTCACGCAAGTTACCATTATCATCCTTGCGGTCAAAGTCATAGACACGGTAAGTGGTATCGCTAGACTGCTGGGTTTCAAGAATCAAGATGCCTGCACCGATGGCGTGCATGGTGCCACTTGGTACATAGAAGAAATCTCCAGCCTTAACTGGCACTTTTGTCAGCAAGGCATCCCAGTTTTTATCTTCGATTTGCTGGCGGAGTTCTTCTTTTGACTTGGCATTGTGACCATAGATAATTTCTGAACCTTCATCCGCTGCGATAATGTACCAGCATTCTGTTTTTCCGAGCTCACCTTCATGCTCGAGTCCATAGGCATCGTCTGGGTGAACTTGGACACTGAGCCAGTCGTTAGCATCGAGAATTTTAGTCAAGAGCGGAAACACAGGCTCTGGACGGTTGCCAAACAATTCACGGTGTTCTGCATACAAAGTTGCTAGGTCTGTTCCCTCGTAACGACCATTTGCCACCTTTGAAACTCCATTTGGATGGGCTGAGATGGCCCAGTATTCTCCGATTTTTTCACTTGGGATATCATAGCCAAACTCATCACGTAGCTTGGTTCCCCCCCAGATTTTTTCTTGCATAACTGATTGTAAAAATAATGGTTCTGACATCTTATTCTCCTGTCTGATTTTTCTTCCCTCATTATAGCAAAAAGCCAGGTCTAATTGAACTCTTTTTCCTATTATATAAAGTAGAGAGAAGATTTTATAAAAATAGTGAACAAATGTGCTCTACTTAATACTTGCACCATTGCTGGCAATGACATCCTTGTACCAGTAGAAGGATTTCTTCTTGCTCCGTTTGAGGCTTCCATGACCAGCATTATCTCGATCCACATAGATAAAACCATAGCGCTTGTTCATTTCGCCTGTTCCAGCTGAAACCAGATCGATACAACCCCAAGTCGTATAACCAAGCAAGTCGACCCCATCTTGGTAAATGGCATCTCGCATAGCCTTGATATGAGCCTCTAAATAAGCAATTCGATAATCATCTGCTACATAGCCATTTTCATCCGGAGTATCCATAGCACCGAGACCGTTTTCTACGATAAACATAGGCTTTTGGTAACGATCCCAGATAGCATTGAGGGTGATACGAAGACCAAGTGGGTCAATCTGCCATCCCCATTCTGAGGATTCAAGATAAGGATTTTTGAGAGAGGCAAAGACATTTCCAGCAGTTAATTCTTTAACTTCTGGATCACCTGAGGCCACTCGACTTGCATAGTAAGAGAAGGAAACAAAGTCAACAGTATGATTCTTCAACAAGTCCAAATCCTCTAACGTCATTTGAATCTCAATTCCCTCACGCTCCCACTGCTTCTTTGCGTAATTTGGGTATTCCCCACGCGCTTGAACATCAATGAAGAAGTAACTCTTGCGGTCTTCTTCCATGGCTGCCCAGTAGTCTCTCGGATGGGCAGTGTTAGGATAATATTGCCCTGCTGCCAACATACATCCCACCTTGTTTTCTGGGTCAATTTCGTGGGCAATTTTAGTCGCCATAGCCGAGGCTACCAGCTCATGGTGGGCTGCTTGGTATTTGACTTGCTCTTGATTTTCCCCCTCTTCAAAACAGATCCCAGCTCCTAAAAAGGGGGCATGCAGAATCATATTAATTTCGTTGAAGGTGAGCCAGTACTTGACCAAGCCCTTGTAACGGGTAAAGAGGGTGCGACAGAGATTTGCGTAAAAGTCCAACATGCGACGGTTACGCCAACCACCGTACTCCCTGATTAAGTGCATGGGGCAATCGAAATGCGTGATGGTCACCAGTGGCTCGATCCCATGCTTGTGGCACTCCTTAAACAAATCCTCATAAAAGGCTAGACCAGCTTCATTTGGCTCTGCTTCATCTCCCTTAGGAAAAATCCGAGTCCAAGCGATGGAAAGTCGATAGGTTTTAAATCCCATTTCTGCAAAAAGCGCAATATCTTCCTTGTAATGATGGTACATATCAATGGCTTCCTTTGCTGGGTAAAAATAGCCCTCCTCAAAAGAAAACATCTTTTTCTGACCTGTAATAATGGCCTCACGGTCTGGACCAATCGGTACCACATCCACATTAGTCAGACCACGACCGTCCTGATTATAAGCACCCTCACATTGATTAGCCGCCGTTGCACCACCCCAGAGAAATCCTTCTGGAAATTGTAGTATTTCTGTCATCACTTTACCTCGATTGATTTATTACTTCTATTATACTAAAAAGGAGGCAAAAAGTTTTGAACTCTCTGGATAATGATAGCACTAAACTTACTTTTATATATACGAAAAAAAGACTGAAACCAGTCTTCTTTTTAAATCAATGCCGTAATAGCCGTTACTAGTCCAAAAACGATACCTGGCGCATTAGCAGCCGCGAGGGGAATATCTCTTTCTTTCTTGAAAAGACCGTAATAAACCCATAAACTACAGTTGATGGCTGCGACCAAGGGCTGGATGAAATTTCCTTTTTGACCAGCCAAGTTGTTCATGATTTGTGGGAAGTAAGACACATACATCATAACGGACATGAAGGTCGCTACCCAACCCAAAATTTTCATTTGTTTTTCAGACATTTTCAAAACCTCTTTCATTTTTATGAATCATATTTTATAATCTTTTTTCAATACAATCAAGACTTTGTAGCTTTTGTTATGAAGATGTAAACTATCACAATCTTGTGATAAGAAAGAGGAAACAGAAAAAGACCGGATTGCTCCGATCTTTTAATAATTCACATCCTCAATTTTTGAGATAAACAAAGTATAAATTTCTAATTATCTTTTTATATTTTCTTAAATGCTCGTAAAGCCTTATTCTATGTGCTTTCGAGTATTTTTACTGTAGGAAGATACTTCACGTTTCTTTGCATATTTCCTCATGTCTTAGCTGTCAGAAGTGGTAAATAAGTAGTAAATTCATTTGTACTACTAAGCAACAAGACGCTCCTGTTGCTTCTCTTTATTCAAGCGTTTCATCTCTGACATTGCGGAATCAAATGTTGCGTGTGCGTAATAGTTCAGCGTCATGGCTATATTTGCATGCCCCATAATGTATTGTAATGCTTTTGGGTTCATTCCTGCATTTGCATAGTTGGTACAGAATGTATGTCGCAAACTATGTGGAGTGATGTGTGGTAACTTATCATCATTATACTTGTTGTATTTCTTAACAAGACCTTTCATCATACCATTATAGTCACTCGCCACTTTTGGATAGTTCTTTCTATTAAGAAAGAGGAAATCACTATATCCATCAATCTCAACACGCTTATCATTCTTTCGATTCGCTAACACTCGCTTAAATGCTTGATAGGCTTCTTCAACCATAGGAACTTGACGTTCACCACTTTTGGTCTTTGGTGTTTCAATGTAGTACCCAATTTCAGTATCTCTCAATAGCTGATGGTCTATATTGACAAGACGATTCTCAAAATCTAAATCTGGAAGTGTCAAACCACCAAACTCTGAAATACGAAGACCTGTTTTTAAGAGTATCAGAATTTCATCATAATTTTTGCTGTAGGTTTTATCAGCTTTCGCAAAGGCTAACAGTTTTTCTTCCTGTTCTCCTGTTAGTACGGTCTTAGGGACAGTATCATCATCAAGAACTGCATTCAGTTGAAAGTCAAATGGATTCTTCCGAACACAATCATCTTGTATCGCAATGTAGAATGAAGCCTTTAAAGAACGTTTATAGTTATTGATGGTTTGATAGGCATAACCATTTTCACTCATTCTAATCGCCCATTCTTTAGCGTCTGATGGTTTAATACTATCAATACTTCTTGCACCTAACTTGTCTTTCTTCAAAATATCCATAAGATATTTGCGTCCAGTTTCAGTATTTTTTCTAACCTTTGGTCTTTGAGCGTTCTGTTTTGCGTAAAGCTGGCAGAGTGTCATTTTCTTTCCTACAACATCAATACCATCATGAATGTCTTTCTGTAACTCTGCGATTTTCTCCCTAAGTGAGATACAATCACGCTTTCCTGCTGGTACTCTGTCTGTAGCCACAAGTTTCCACGAGTAAACAAATTGCGGTTCTCCAAATGAATCTGTATATTTGTATAAGTATCTTCCGTCTTTTCGTTGGCTCTCTCCAGTCTTTAAAATTCGACCTTTATTGTCACGTCTTTTTTCTGACATGGCATTTGCTCCTTTCCATTATGGAAAGAGCCCTGATACGACTTAATACTATTTTATCATATACAAGACCCTTTGGCTACGCTAGATTGCGTTCAATGTATCTATAATTTTTTCAAATTGTTTTCGTTTAACCTGAATACGATTGCCATTCATAATCAGCCAGTTTGCATTTTTATTTTCTTCTGCCAAACGACGCAGCTTGTTTTCGCCAATACGAAAATATTTTGACGCTTCTTCAATAGTTAGGGTATAACGCTCCCAAATCGGAATGTCAGTCTGCTTCATAAAATCCTCCTTTCCAAATCACTTATTGGATTTCATAAAAGTTGTTTTACAAGCAATCGAACAGCTCTAGCAAAGCTCACGGGAGTTCCACCCCTGCATGGTTCTCATGTAGCCATACTCATTGCCTGCGACGCTTTTAACGCTCGGACTATTGACTGTATGGGAGTATCATTATCACGATAAGAAAGTCGTCGCTGGCAATCCTGCTAAAGATTGTTTTTCGGAACACTAACTGAAACGCTCGCTATCTTTAGAAGATAGGTCATGGCGGTTAGCTCCGTTGGCTCTTTTCTTATCGAAACGTATTCAATTACTTTTATTCAGTTTTCAAAGAACAATGGCTCGTTAGCCTATCAAAACACATTGAAAGCTCAATATGCTTTGATGGAATAACAAACCTCCCTGTTCGGGAAGCGTGGAATAGTATGGCACGCTTCCACGAAAAGAGAGAGGTTATTACTTAATTTCAAATGACAGAATCTTTGTAATCAGTCTGGTTTCCATTCTTCCACGTAAGACTTCATCAACGACCATACTTTGATTGCCATATTCATCTTTCATAAGTCGTAGGGAACGTTTCGTTATGTACCCTCTGTAATGATGTAGAATCTGGTTAATCGCTTCTGTATCGCCATCTGTTGCCTTTACAATGAGAGGAAAGGGAATCATAGGATATTGTGTTTTCATTCTTCAAATTCCTCCATAAACTTTTTGATTAAGGCTAGTCCACTGGTTCTATGCCGATAGACAGTAGAACGGTTCAATTTCAACAGGTCTGCAATTTCTGAATCGCTCATGTCCATAAAGTAAAACAGCAGTAGAATTTCACGTTTCTTGTCTGGCAACTCACGTAATGCTTCACTCAATAAATCATTTTCAACACCAACTGATATTCCATTGAGTGTAAAAATCTGAAAGTCAGTTGAATAGTTATCTGTTGTCGCAAACTGGCTAACAAGATAATCGCCAACATCAGAAAAGGACACTTCACGCTTTGCGATCCTTGAAAGATAAAGCAGATAATTCTTTCGCTCGTCTTCCATAGCACGTTTACAGATATAGTCAAACTGATTTTCTATTGTGGTCTGAAAAAAAGATGGTTTCATGTTTCTCACCCCCTTTCTGTCTAGGAAAGGAAGTGAGCCTTGCTCTTTTATCTCCTTTCACTCTTAGTCCCAATGTGAAAGGGGGATTTGTTGCATTACTGATGAATAAACTTTGTAAAAAAGTTCTGAATAACCAAAAAAGCACACAAACAGATTGATTTCTCTGTTTACATGCTTTTATTTTTCTATCTATATGATTTATAAAACCACATTGGTGGACGTACTTATCTATTGCAGATAGACGACTTTTTTTGATAAATACTCAATGTGGGGAACTTGATTGTATGTGATATACTTCATGGCGACTTTGACCTCCAACAAACCGCCATTTGGAAGTAAGATACAATATTTTAACAGCATAAATAGCACTACCATATAACGGTTTTTTTTATTGGCGTTTAGTAGTGCTTTTTATTAAATATGAACCTATAAACTATATAACATGTTTTTCTATACCTGTTTCTAATTCAATAGGAACAGTAAAATGTATAGAGGTGGTCTACTATGCGTAAAAAAGAAGATAAATACGATTTTAGAGCCGTTGGTCTAGCGATTAAAGAGGCTCGAATAAAACGTGGTCTCACCCGTGAACAAGTAGGAACAATCATTGAAATTGACCCACGTTATTTAACAAATATAGAAAATAAAGGGCAACACCCAAGTACACAGGTGCTTTATGATCTTGTATCATTACTCCATGTGTCTATTGATGAATTTTTCTTACCTACAGATAATTTGATAAAAAGCACTCGAAGGCTACAGATAGAAAAATACATGGATAGCTTTACAGACAAAGAACTATCCTTAATGGAAGCACTAGCAAAAGGTATCAATGAAGCAAGAAATATTGAAGGCTAGTCAGTAAAATTCAGATAAACAAAAAGAGCCGATAAGATGAGAGTTTCATTTCTCAAATTATCGGCTCTGCGTCTTGGCGTCTGGCTCTTTGATTGTTATTATATTCATTTTTTGAACATTAATTAAAGTTTCGTTCTTACATTTGGGGCAGTATAAAGGGAAATTTTTAAGTATAGTATCCACTCGTATTCGTAGTCTTGTTTTATTTCCACAAATAGGACACAATATCCACTTGTAGTTTATAATAACAATCTCCTCCTTTCCACTTTAATTCAAATCTATATTAAAGAATATTTCATCTTATTTAATAAGAAACCATATTTATATAACAACATAAAACGCACTAAGTTATTTTATTGAACATATATCTTACTTTATCTATCCGACTATTTAGACGACGGGGCTGGCAAACAGGTTCACCGGTAGTAACATGGTACCCTTTTAACTCTGTTAAACAAACACTACGTCCATTTGTAAAGAAAGTTAAATCACTACGATATTCTTGAATACACCGAGCAGGGATTTCTCCACTAAGAATGACCTCATTATTTTTCAATTGAGTGTCTACGATGTTCGCACAATATTTAGGAGCATCGTTGTATGCTCGTGAAAGATATTCCTGTGGCGCATAAATTTTAAAACTAAGATATGGCTCTAACAATTCTGTTCCAGCTTTTTTTAAGACTTGTTCCAATACAATAGGAGCAAGCATCCGAAAATCTGCTGGGGTACTAACAGGGCTATAGTATAAGCCATACTTAAAACAGATTTTACAGTCCGTCACATTCCAACCATACAATCCTTGTTCACAGCCATAGCGTATCCCCTCCATAACTGCATTTTGAAACGATTGATTTAAGTATCCAAGAGAAACCGAGCTCTCATACTGTACTCCGCTCCCTAATGGAAGCTGTGCTACAGATAGACCAATGGAAGCCCAGAAAGGATTCGGTGGAACTTCGATGTGAATGGTATACTCTGCTTTTTTTAACGGTCTTTCCATATAAATGACTGTAGGCTCTTTTATTTCTATCTCCACATGATACTTTTCTTGCAGCAGAGCACAAGTCACTTCCATTTGTACTTTCCCTAAGAAAGAAAGTATGATTTCATGTGTCGCAGAATCCACATAATATCGCAGAAGCGGGTCACTGTCGGAGATTTCTAAAAGTGCATCAAGTAACATTTCC
Organism: Streptococcus mitis; assembly: GCF_946190285.1. GTDB lineage: Bacteria > Bacillota > Bacilli > Lactobacillales > Streptococcaceae > Streptococcus > Streptococcus mitis_CP. Next base: position 636,728 of record NZ_CAMHZX010000001.1, read on the forward strand.
CTTTGTTGAGGTTTGCTCGGTTCAACAGTCGTTTGCAGCAGAGGGAGGGGATTTTCAATTCTCTCTCTCTGTGGCAATAGCTTTGTATCTCCAAGAACACTATTTAACTTCAAAAACTCATTCTGCAAAATAACAATTTCCCCGGAATAAGCCTTATCAATTTTACATAATTCACCATTTATTGAAGTATACATTTCTGTAATTTTTATTTTTTCCTTTTCCGATATTCTAACCGAATCTCGCAAATGCAGTACGCCACTATAAAGACGTATATATGCAAGACGCTGTCTTTTTTCCGAATACTCAATTTTGAAAACTTTTCCGCAAAGTTCAGACTGACCTCGATGTGTTGATGAATAAAATTTATTCGTAATCACTTCTATAAGGTTATCAATCCCTATATTGTTTTTTGCACTTCCGTGATAAACAGGGAACAGGGAACAATTATGAAATCTTATGCTTTCCTCTTGTTCGAGTTCCAATGCTTCTAATGATTTACCGGACATATATTTCTCTAAAAGGTCATCGTTTCCCTCTATTACCGTATCCCATTGTTCAGATTCGGTAAAGTTCGTCACACACATATTAGGATACAGTTCTACCTTCTGTTTGATTACAATTTCGGCAGAAAGTTTCTCTTTAATATCCTGATAAACCGTTGATAAATCAATTCCATTTTGGTCAATCTTATTGATAAAAAAGATTGTGGGAATCCCCATTTTCCTAAGTGCATGAAATAATATACGAGTTTGTGCTTGTACGCCATCTTTTGCAGAAATCAGTAGAATTGCCCCATCTAAAACTGATAATGAACGATATACTTCTGCTAAGAAATCCATATGTCCTGGCGTGTCTATGATGTTCACCTTCGTATTTTCCCACTGAAAAGAGGTTATTCCTGTCTGAATTGTAATTCCTCTCTGACGTTCTAAAAGCGTATTATCCGTCCTCGTTGTACCTTTGTCCACGCTTCCTAATTCTGTAATCGCTCCACTGTTATATAATAAGCTTTCTGTTAAGGTAGTTTTTCCTGCATCAACATGAGCTAAAACTCCAATATTAATAATTTTCATGTGATTTTCCTCCATTCAAAAACCCAAAAGGGCATAAAAATCCCAGTGATAAATACTTTTATCACTGGGATTTTTATGCATAACCATAGGTATACAAAGCATACAGATATTCTCTGGATACTTTAGAATCACATGATAAAGGTATTCTTAAACTGGGTACAAAAAACTAAGCCCTCCTAAAAAAGGACATCTAATTATTTATTCCCGCTATCAAATTGACAGTTTATTTAAGAATACCTTGCCGCATATTTATTAACTCCTTTTAAATAGTCACTTAAATAATAGCACATAAGAGCATATTTGTAAAGGAATCTCCAATTTTTTATCAAAAAGAGTACGTGATTACAAAATAGCTGTAATAATGTACCAATATTTGTTATTCTATAATCTTCCAATTACTCCCGTTCTTTTCAAGTACCAAATCAAATTGAGATACCTGCGTTGCTTTGGTCTGCTGGTCGATATACTCCACTGTCAGCGATACCGTGACTTGATTATCCTTACGATTGTAAATAGGATTTACCAGTTCTTGAAAGATGTACTCTTTTCCGATTGGTTTTAATATCCCGTCATTCACATAGTAGGAAAGTTCACTGGCTGTCGCTGTAGGATAGAGCTTGAAGAACGTCGTTAAAAACTCATTGATTTCATTGGTTGTAATGGAATCAACCGTACCCTCACTTTCAATAGCTTTTGGTTTATAGTCTGATTTCTTTGGTATGCTAGTAATGGTCGGATTCTTAATGAGGACCATATTTCCAGTACTGTCTACATAGACACTCACTATATAAGCAGAGTGGACGGTCTTTGTATTTTCCCCCTCTGTAATGAGTTGGTCTACACTGTAGGTTACATCAAATTGATTGTCGCCATCTGCTTCTACCGTCCATATCTGAAATCCTTTTACAGAAGACGATACAGGAATATCTTTACGAACTGTATCGACATTCAGAGCTTGAAGTTCCTCTGTCAGATATGCTTTCAGGTTTTCTATGCGATTATCAATGGACTTGTCGTTTAGTTCCCATGAATAGTAGACTTTCGCAAAGTTCTCTACAAAATTTTCCACATGATGAGTATCGACATATTCCTTTTCTATGATGGTGGTTTCATGAATGGTATGGGTATCAATGGCTGTAAAGTGCTTGAATATCGCAAAGCTGAAACTAAGTCCTAAAAGTACCCATAGGACAATCACAACCTTTTTACGAGGATTGACCTTATAGACACGAGGTTTCTTTTCCTTTGGTGTCTGTTTTTCTGTATTCTGATTTTTTCCGAATTTCATCATTGAATCGTCCTTTCTTATTGTTTGATTCGTCCTGCTCCCACTAAATGCTGTTGCCAGTAAGAGCTTGTTAAGTCGGCATAACCGATAGGGTCGCCTGCATGAAACATACGGTTATCGCCTAAATAAATCCCGATATGAGTAATATAAGAGCCAGCGTTATAGGTAGAATGAAAGAAAACCAAATCGCCGGCTTTTGCTTCCAATAATGGGATATGCCGGGTTACATCATATTGCTGTTGTGCTGTTCGTGGTAAGTTGATTCCAGCTTTTCCATACGTCCATTGTGTCAGTCCGCTACAATCAAAAGAGGTAGTCGGGGAAGCTCCGCCATAGACATACTTCCAGCCTTCAAATTTCAGAGCTTCGTCCATGATGGCTTGTACTGTATCATCATTAAACTCTGTTGTGACAAGATACTGCGTTACCAGTTGCACATAAAACATATTCCCGTAATTGTATCGCCAGCCCCCATTGATAGGTATGGCTATGGGATTGGGGTAAGACACTTTTTCGTCACCCGAATACTCTTTTGAGAAACTTTGAGCCAGTTCAAAGGTATATTTATTCCCACGATTAGCCACATATCCTAAGAAACCACCACCATAATTGTAGGACTGGATAACCGATTCTAAATCTACACCAAGCCTTTCGCTACTGGCTAATAACTCACTGAAATACTTCACACCTTGCTTAATGGATTCTTCTGTACTCAATGAATTAGGTGGAAGACCGAGGGATTCCGAGGACTGCATAACATCTTCTGCTGTACCACCCGATTCCACCTGTATAATCGCAAGAAGTATATTGACGTATTCTTCAATTCCATATTCTTTGGCAACTTTTTTCTACCATAGGCTTATGAGCCAGCACTTCTGCGGAAACATCCACACCGCCATAGTGAATGTTGGAAAAACCGCCATCTTGTTCATCTGAAAATAAAATGGCGACAAACAGAAGCAGTGAGAAGACCATCAAGAATAATCCCGAACCACCAATCACTAAAGTTTTCAGCTTCATGGTTTCTTACTGCCTTTCTTAATGGTGGCGGTTTTGATTGGTGGTCTACTTTTTGTATTTTGTAGTGGTACTCTTTGAACAGTAGACTGACGTTCTTTTGTGATTGAACGTTGTGAAGCTCTATCTGTTGGTGCAGTTGAAGTTACTGGCTTTTGAACCGTTCTTTCTTGAACTGTATTACTTTGACGTTCCGTTTTTAAACTTGAAGAATCGGACTTAACTGTTGGACGCTCTTGTTTGGCTTGTTGAGATTCCCTATAGGAAGCCTGTACAGTTGTTTGCCTTGAAGTCTGTCCATCATGAGATTGTTCTTGCTTAGTGGCTGGTCTTTCATGAACGGAAGAAGCTGGCTGTTTTTTCTGTTTGACCTGTTCCATTTCAGAGCGACGCTCCGCAATGGTTTTCCGTCTTTGTTCCTGCTGTTTCTTGCGTCCACTGGCTTTATCCGCTTTGGTTTGAGAAATACTTCTGGTTAAATCATGGACATTATCCGTCACTTTAGATTTTCCTTGATATACTGCATATCTTGCATTGGTCGGCAAATCCTTAACCTGTTCTTTCAAATTACCAGCAGTATCTACCATTCTGTCTTTGGTATCAGCTACTGTACCGATGGTTTGACCGATACGCTTTCCTAGTGTTGATTTTTCCTGCCCGTTTGGTCGAGAGTGATCTGCTTGTGTACTCGCAGAACTTCCCGAACCCGACTGTCCTTTTTTACCCGTAGCACTGGCAATGGCAGACCCAGCCCCTAAAGCAGTCACGGAGCGTCCAAGTTTCCGCTGTAGACGGTGCATGTGAGCGTGCATAAGCATACGAGGTTTTCTCATCATACGACTTCCCACACTTTGAGAATCGTTACTCTGTAGAGAAAACATACTCATTAAATCGCCCAGCTTAAAGTAGATTCCTGCAAAGGTCACAATCTGTAGAAAAGCAATCAAAAAGAACGGATAACCAGCCGATAAGGTATAGAGCATGGTTGAAATACTAAATGCTGTCGTAATAATCAATGTGATTCCAGCTCGTGTCAAAATGGTATTAAAGAGCTTTGTTATGGCTCGTTTTGACATACCATCAAATGATGGAATCATGCTTAAAATAAAGCTCACAGGCAGAAACATAGCATAGATGATAAAAAGTACCTGCGAGAAAATCATGATTCCTGTTAATAGGAATACAAATATGGAAATCCCAATATTGAAGACAAATAGGAAGAAGACTGTACCTAAACGGTTAATCGTCTTTGTAATCGTCATATTGGTATTGCTTCTATCTTCAATTTCTTCCGCAACAATTTTTTCTCTGTCTTCCCCATTGTTGGAATCTGGACTGGTTGAGAGCAGGCTTTCCACACGGTCAATACCAATACTTTCAATGTCTGAACTGTTATATTGAAGCAGTAGCCACGGTTGCTGAACCTGTATGGAAAATAGGCTGTCACGTATCAAGTCCACACTGTCCTTGCCTTGACTATCTGAATGGGGCATGACAATTTTTGTACCCAGTGACAAACTAGCGTTGCTGATGTCTGATGAAAAGTCATTGATTTTCTTAATATAATCGGGAGCATAGGCAATAAAGGAAGCCGATAGGATAAAAACCAGCACAAAATTCATGAGGGCATGAATTGCCTTTGTGGTTTCTCTCTTTATCAGTCCTGTATAGGCAACATAAACCCCAAGAACCAAAATCAAGAGTAAAAGGAATCCAACATAGAAACCCTCTGTTGATAGTCCACTAGGCGTAACCCCTGCAAGGGTCTGCATATTCTTGCCAATGGAATCTGCTGTAGCGGAAATGAAGTCTAAGGAATAGGCTTCCTGTACTAAGTAACCCGTCGCATTGGAAACATAAAGACTGATTGTCCAAATAAAATTGGTAATGGCATATAGTCCATACATGACTTGTTTTCCAATTCCGTCCGACCAGTTCCACGGTAGCCAGCCCCAGCTATTATCCACATAAAAATCCAGTTGATAGTTTTCAAGTGGGTATCGGCTGTATTCATTTGCCACATTGACCGTATCATCTACCAAGCCCGCAGCTTGAACCACCGTTCCCAGCATGGCTAAAAGAAAAATGGCAATCACAAGTGTGAAAGCCACTGTCATTGCCACTTTACCTAGACGTTTCAGCGTCCAGTTTGATTTTATTCTGTTTAATATTGATGGTTTCACATTTACACCTCTTTTCGCACAGGTGGTCTGGTATCAAAGGCATGGAGCAGTTCTTCAAATACAGGGTGGAACTGTATCACACCGACACGACCATATAAATCACTGATAAGGCATTGCCCGTTTTCCAAATCACGCAATCGCTTCTGATTGTTTTCGTCCTCTGGGTCTACACCAAAAAAGGCAAGGGTTTTTTTAATCTCGTTAAGGTCAGTGGAACGAAAGGCAAATTTTAAGCCGAGGTTATTTTTCAGTTTTTCATCTAAGAGGTCATCTGTATTTTGGGTCACGAAATATACCCCAGCGTTCATAGCACGACCAGCACGAACCAGCTTCATAGATAGTGTTTTCCCTTGTGCCACCTGTAAGAAGCTCCATGCTTCGTCTAAGTCTACAATCTTGAAAATACTTCGGTCTGTATGGATAAAGTCCAACGCAAAGGTACTAATGACAATCAGCATTGCTACCGATAGTAACTCCATTGTGGTATATTCCTCAAAGGAAGTTTCCTTGTCAGGAAGTACCAAGTCGGCAACCTGTATAATGTTCAGTTGTTTTTCAAGGCTGATAGACTGCTCTACATAACCATCACTAAAAAGCAGATGGGCAAAGTCATAGTCTGTAAAACTTTCGATATGGTCGGCTATGCTGGTACTTAGTGGCGTATTCTCAACCCGTAATTCTTCAATCACTTTCATCAACCCTCGCACTTCACTATTGGTTACTGCACGAATGGCTTTTCTAAGGATTGGGAAGCGTTCCCCATCACGAGAGGAAATCCCCGTAAGGAATGTCAAAATATCAATAGCCAGTGATTCAGAATCTTTGGTATTTTTCATAATTACATAAGGGTCAAGTAAGCCTTTGTTTTTCTCATCAGAAGTCAGATTGACGATATTGATTTCATGGGAAATCTCTGGCAAGGTTTCTTTCCATCTGCCACGTTCTGCTTTTGGGTCTACAATCACTGCTTGTGCCCCATAAAGCACTGCATAATAGACGATAAGGTTATTCGCAAAGGATTTACCACCACCCAGCGAACCGACAAAGGCAGACGCTAACGCATTGGTTACTGAACCCTTAACCCCTTGACTGGCAAGAGCAGGTTTCAGATAGACATTGCGTCCAGTATCTAAGCTGTAGCCAACATAAATCCCCTCATTTTCACCCAGCATTTGAGTAGCACCAAAACCTAAACCAGCGAGGAAATCAGAGGTCACGTATTGAATATAGTCATTCATATATCTTTTGCTGGCAGGTAAAAATTCTTCATGTAAGCCCAGCATATCCCCAAAAGGTCGTACCAGTTTCACGCTCAAATCATCATAGAAATCTTTCACTTCATTACAACGACGTTTAAGTTCGTCAAGGTCATTTGCTGATACCCTTACAACATAGGACAGCTTATACATAGATTCCTTGCTTTGGTCTAAATTGGTTTCCAGCTCGTTCACACTTTCCAGAGCTTCCGCCACATTAGAGCTGGTTTCATTATCACTTTGCCATGCGTGGTTATCCAAGTCTTTCAGTTCTTTCTTTTTATTGCGGACAGTAGATAGGGCTTTACGATTCGCTACAATTTCCACATTCATTGACGTATCAATCGGAAAGGTAAATTGCTGTTGCTGGTAGTAGAAGATTTCAGAGGACGGGAAGTCCAGTTCGCCGACAATACTGTTGATGGTAAAGTAAGCTACATAGGCGGTTTCGTCTTCCTGCTGGATTTTCAAATATCGCTGTTTTTCTTCCACCAGACAGCGAGTAGGCTTAATGAGGTCATAGGTTTTAATCAGTGTTTCATGTTCCAGCTTTTTCTTTGATAGAGGATACTCATACTCTTCATAGGCAGTGCCTGTCTGTCCGTAAAGGTGTTCAATCAGATAGCCGAAGTCGTCCTTATCTAATCTTCGGATTTTGAAACGACGGGAGATTTTATTTTCTAAAAGCTTTTCCATCTTCTGAAAACGCAGGATTTCATCATTACTCATACTAACAAAATCGCCCATCAGCTTATGGTTCACATCATAGACAAAATCAGTAAAAGCATTTTTTGCTTCAACGGTAAGACTTTTCATAGAAAACTCCTGATCGTTGAGAAGCAACTTAAAACCGATAAAGAAACGGTAGTCCACTTGATTTTCGCCAATCATGGATATTAAAGCGTCTGTCTGTTGGTCGATTTTGTCATAGGCAACCGTTTTGAGCTTTCCAGTGACTTCATTTTTGGAACGTTCTTGTGCAGAAAGTATGCTGGATTCTGTACTGATTTGTAAAGCATGAATCTTGCCATCACGATTTTGTGCGATAAGCTGTCTGAAAGAATCATGTACTTGTATTTTCTGTTCCGGACTTAGAAATGAGTAATTGTAGGGAACAAGCTCATAGTAAGCGTAACATTCCCCATCTTTATTCCAGACCAGATTGTTTTCAATATATTTAATTGGATATGCCATAAAATTCACTCCTAACTGCTGTAATGGCTTCTTGTGGCTGGTTTCTGCCAAGCGTTACTTTTTTTCCTGCATAGGTCAGCTTTCGTCGCAGTGCATAAGCAATGACAGACTTCAAAAATCCATAAGGCTTTTTACCATCAAAGGTTTTTGTAGACATAAACCATGTGAAAGCCACAGGAATCCCAAAGTATTTGAGAAATGCTCCCTCTATCATAGAAAGAGGGGGCAAGTTGCCAAGTATCATAACTGCAAAGAGTGACACGACAAACCATGTCATTTGCGTAAAGGTTATGGGAAACGGAAGTCTAAAGTCATTGATGGAGTACAACACTTTCTCAACAGACCAGATACTGGTATAGCTTCGTATTTTCTTCATGTAATCAATCCTTTCATAAAAATGGGGATAGTCTTTTGACTACCCCGTAAACAAGAAAATCTGCCAGTAAGAATGTACCGACAGATTTAATAGACGATTTCAAAAATCCCGTGATTGGTTGAGATAAACGTTCCCGAAAGGTCTAAATCCCGACCATAGGATTCATAATCAATATAGTTTTGAAGACTGGCTGGCACTTCGCCTAAAGCACCCGTTTCTTCAATGTAGTAGCGTGCCACGTCAGACATATCATCACAATCGGAATGAATGATAATATCTTCTTGATGTTCGCTTAATTCTTCAATACTTGAAAAATGAGTGAGCAGAGCAGATAGCTCCGATTGTAGTTCTTCTGGCAACTCCGATACCATTTCCCATAGGCGATTGAGTTCGCTAATAGAAGTGTATTCGTCAACCGTAAAGGGTAACTCGTAATCATGAATGGCGTATTCCTCATATTCATCATTCAAGCCGATTTTCTCTTTGACTTCCTCAAAATCAATGGGAAAGGTAAACCATGCACCAACTAATTCGCCCTCATTGTATTTGCCTAAATTGGCAATGTAGACTTGCATATCGTCCATGTATTCACACGTCCTTTCTTTATAGAGATTCAAAAATCCCTACCGCACTTCGTTTGGTGTACCATTCTTTTGCGGAACATAAGAAAACCACTTATATTCCACAAAATAACGGTTTAATTTAAGCACCAATAATGCGATTGAATAGCTCTAGTAAAATGTCTTTTACTCCAGCAGCGTTGAAGACTAAGCCTACCGCAATAATCGCAATAATGAGAAAGCCAATGAGTTTACTGAACTCACGCTTGAAGCCAAGATACAAGCCAATCACAACGATTGCTAAAAGTACCAGTGATTGAGCGTTTGATAGAAACCAGTTATAAAGGTTTTGTCCAAAATTCATAAAAATGTTCTCCTCTCTATATTCAATGAATTTGTGTTTAGGTTATTTCTTTGTCGTTATCACGTCCTTATCTTTTGCCGACTGTTGCTTCAAAATCTGCTCATGCCGGTCTGTCAGTTTCGCATGGTCGAGAATGTCTTTCACAACCTGCGTCTGGTTGATTTCATCAAGTTTAATCGCAACCTTTAAAGTGGGTGCGACTTGATGGGAAAGCCAGTTCAGCGTCCGCTGGAAAGAGTAAGGCTCTGGTTTTGTGGTTAGTTTTAATCGTTCACGGTTGTTCCCAATAAACCAAGCCCATTCTTCATTCAGCTTCCAATCAGAACGAGGTTTGGAATCGTCTTTATCTACAAAACGGATATACCGATTGATAATTTTAAAAGCAGTCTTTTCTGGATTGTCATAGACGAGTAAATCACGGACTGCATAATAGGCACGCTCATTTTTCAGCCGAATCTCAAAACGGTTTTTTACTTCTGCGTCTTCAATGGGAATATCATTTTTCTTGTACTGTTCATAGTCCTTTTCATAGATACAGAAATAAACTTCACTCTGTAATGAACCGATATAGAGGGTATTTCCCATACATTCCTTTTCATCTTTGCGTACCAGTTCGCCACTGCGATAGCTTTTGAAACTGCGGAAGACGGATATACATTCTTCCTGTCTGCATTTTTCAGTGAGTACAGGGATATTCAAAATCCCTGTCTTATCGTTAATGGCAAGGTCAAGGCGTTTCATCACACCGCCAGCCACCAAAGCGTCCATAAAGAACTCATACCAGCTTCTTTGTTGAGCCAGAAGATAGCTTTCAAATTGCCGACACCCACGACCTTTCAATTCCACCAGAACTCCTTTGTCCAGTTCGTGGGAGCAGAGAACGAATATATCGCCTAAAGCATAATGCTCTGAATAAGAATAGAAACCATAGTCCTCATGAAGAAAATAGGACAGTTTCAGTTGTAAGATGTTTTCGACCACATGCTGTACGTCCGTTGTGGGAAAGCGAATCCTTACATAATCAAAGAGCATTTCAAGGGGAGCGTCGGGATTGAAGCGTTCCAGAGCTTCAAAAAGAGATTGCTGTAAATCCTCTGATGGCTTGACTTTTCCTGTTTCAATATCGCTTAGATACTGCCTTGTAATACCAGTCGCAACCGCTAAACGATTTTGAGATAGTCCATAAGCCAAGCGTTTTTCTTTTAACTGCTGTAACCAAGTTTGTTCATTCAGTAAAAATCCCTCCAATCAAAAAGGCGTATGTCAACTTTTAAAGCCCATTTTACATACGCTGAAATTTTGTAAATCCCTTGTAACCAAAGGATTTTCTAATGTTTTTTTGACTGTTTCCTGTCGATTTGTACCCCCCTGTTAGATACGGGGGGTTAATGGGCAGGGCAAGCCCTGCCCGACAAAGCCAGAACTTACGGTTTAAGACCGTAAAACCTGCCTTTGTCGTCTGTATCTGCCTTTGATTCTCCCTGTATGCCAGTGTAAATCACTACCAAATCAACTTCTGGTCTTAAATATTCCTGTTCAATCACTTCTGATAGACCGTCCGTTTTGAATGAATTTCTATCAAAAAGCTGAAATTCATATAGAATATTTTTGCTGGTAATACTATGTCGCTTCTCTAACCTCATTCTGAATGTGAACGGTGGTTTCTTCACTTCACGGATAATTTCATCAATCAGCTTATCTATTCTGGAATAGAATCGTACTTTTGGATTGACGGTAAAATGCCTGTATCGGTCAATGATGTATTGTTCACAATCTACCGTGAATTGGTCTGTATTCAAGCAAAGACAAATGACAGATTTTTCAGTCGGTGTATGATATATCTCCAATCTTTTAATATCCATTACTTTTATTTCTCCATTTCTTGTTGTTCTGATGATGGCTTTTTTGTGTCCTGTCTGCTGTTGGATAACTTTTTAATTTCCTCTAAAAAGTCATGTCCTTTTGGTACAAGGGGAGTATAAAACTCTGATATGACACTTGTTCCTACATCAACATAGCCACGACCTTTGATTCGCTTTAAGAAGAAATCCTTTTGTACGTCACTGCCAAACATCATGCCATAGCCCATTTCAGACATACGACCTAAAGCCACTCTGAAATTAAACTGGTCACGGATTCCGTCGCCTAGATATTTTGCGTCTGGACGCTGACAAGCCAGTATTAGAAAGAAGCCAGCTTGACGACCTAACATGACAATCTGTTTCAACTTATTTATAACTGCGGTGTTTTCTTTTGTTCCCAGCATTTCCATGAAAGCGACATATTCATCAAAGATTAAGAAGTGTGCTGGAAGTCCTAAGTAAGCATAATTTTCGCCAGTCTTATAATTTTCCATCTGCTTCATTTCCTCACTGCGTTTTATCATTTCTTCATAGAATGTATCAATGCAGGAAAGCAAGTCTTCTTTTCTGTAGTGGACATTTGCCATCACAGAGCCTAAATCGGCTAAGTCTGCATTTTTCGGGTCTAAGATATACAGCTTAGAATCTGTATGAAGCAAGGCTTCAATCAGTGTCAGGATAAAGTAGGTCTTACCGCCACCTGTACCACCAGCTATGAGCATGTGAGGCAGATTGTCATATTCCCACCACATATTTTTCATTAAGCAAAGTTTCCCATCATGAGCTTGTACTTCATCAATAGAAATACGACGGGCTATCATATCATAGAGCAAGGTATATTCCACGTAGGAATCCTTTAACTCTTTATCCGTCAGCTCACAGTACAAGCCACTTTCTAATTTCTTTTCCAAGTGTAGGAGCTGGTCTTGATATTTCCCCAGAGTGATTTCCACTTGTATCTGTATTAAGCCATTTTTAAGGCGATAATAGATTTTAGGGAAGTAGGTTATCTTTTCTTTGGTACGACTGGGGGAATCCTTGAAGAAGCCATCTGTTTTGACCTGTTCTGATTCATACCACTTATTTTCAAGAACCATCTTCGCCAGCTTTTGACGGTGGTAGAGTTGTTTAATCGTATCATAGCGATACCGTTTGAATAGAAACGCCACCAGCAAGCAGACAAGAATTGCGACACTGAAACTGATACTTAAATACGGAATGTCAATCTTATCTGCTTGTGATAGGTTAAAGTCCTGCCAGTTGACCTGCTGGATTGTCTTCACATGAAACAGTCCGACAACAAGCAGTAAAATAGGCAGTAAGGACGCTACTGTAAAATGAAAGACTAAATCTTTGTCACTCGGACGAATCCTTTTACCACGAAAGACACGCTGTTTCATGTTTGATTTTCTCCTTTCTCTCTAATGGAAGATACGTGGCTATTTGTCCGTAGCAGGTTCTTTCTTAGGTGGCTGTTGATTTCTAAAGGAATTAGAATCCTTTGTCAGCACAATATCGTCTGCCTTGATGTACCAGTCAACATCTGCTCCTTGAAAGGTAGCAGTAGCGACAGTATCCGCAATGGGATTGATAAGTTCCACCCGTGCGTTATATTCAAACTCTTTCAAAGGCACGCTGGCAGGAATACTTACTTGAATCATGCGTCCTTGCCCTTTGGATTTTAAGTCATAGGTACGTTCTTTGATTTCCTCTGAAACCGTACCGTCTTCATTTTGGATTCTCACTTCACGACGTAGAGCAGAGAATTTTAATTCTCCAAAAGTCGTGTCTTTATCTAATACGATACCATTTGCTAATCTCATCATTTTTCCTCTCTTTCTTTATTCTTTTACCATGTCGTCAGCATGTAAAAGGTAATTTGTAAAACCACGAGTGCCGATTTTATAGCCCTCGGCGGTAATACGTGGATTGACTAACTTAACACGTTCCTCAAAGCCGAAATGTTTTTCGCCAGCTTCAGCAGGAAGTACGACCACAATATCATCTGCTCTTTGAACGTCTGAATAGAGATTATAGCTTCGAGATAAGACGGTTAGATGTCCGTTGATTCTTCGCTGTACGACTTTATCCTCGCCAGCAAATTCTAAATTGCCGAATGTTTTTTCCATCTTGGGAATCACAAATTTAAGTTCCATATTTTTACCTATCCTTTCTTTTTTATGGTTGAATGAATCTCGTTTGTTTGATGGTCTTTCACGGTGGGGAGCGACCTTTATTCTCTTGTTTTTCTATTTTCGTAGTATCACGTCCTTTCAAATCGGGTAAAAAAATAGACACCTCATTTTTGAAGTGTCCACCTTTTGCCTATTCAATTTTTATTGGAAGTATCTTTGTTTCTTCACTTTTCAAGGGTAAATCGTCGTATCAAAGCTCATTCATAAGTAGTAAATTAGTAGTAAATTGATTGGTTTCGACCTTGATAAAGTGTGATAAGTCCAGTGTTTATACGGATAACTAGATTTTCATACTATTTTTGTTTTAAAAATAGCTAAGGTTAACGCCAAATGACTACGCACCCTATTTCATACGATAAAAATCAAGCACTAGGCCAGCAGGGCCTTTAACTAATAAGGACTCTGTTCCCCAATCCGTTTCACAAGGATCGTGTAAAATCTCGACACCAAGCTCTTTCAATCGTCGATAGTTCTGGTCTACATCCTCAACCTCGATGTGAAGAATGATGCCTGACTGAAAGTTTTCCAAAGAAACCAAATGACTTTGTGACAACATGAGACAGTGACTGCCAATCGTGAACTGAGCAAAACTGTCATCAACATAATCGGCTTTTTTATCCAAAATACGCTCCAAGTCAGCACAGACTTGAGGAACATCTGAAACGATGATATCTAATTGATTTAAATTCATTTACTATCCTCCAGAAAAAGACCGGATTGCTCCGATCTTTTCAAGTTCGACTCTTGAAAATCAAAGAATAAAATCTACAAAGTTTACATTTGATTTTCGATGTGAGAAATTATTTGATTGCGCGTGATTGCAATCCTTCTTCTTCCAAGAAGAGGCGGAATGGTACGAGTTCTTGTGCTTCGTATTTTTCCTTGAAGGCTTTGATTGCTTCTTCTGAGTGAAGTTTTGGATCCAATTCAAGTACTTCTACTGGAAGTGGACGATGTTGAGAGATGCGAGCATCGATAACAACAGTTTTACCTTCTTTGCTCAATTTAACAGCTTCTGCAACAACTGCATCGATATCTTCGATACGGTCAACTGTAAATCCAACAGCTCCTTGAGCTTCAGCGATTTTCGCATAGTCAGCATTAGGGAAGTCACAACCAAACAAGTGTTTGTTTGTGTCTTCGTATTTGTCCTTGATGAAGGCATATTTACCATTTGAGAAGACAACGTTGATAACTGGAAGGTCGTATTGAACGTTTGTGATAACGTCTGGGTAGCACATGTTGAATGCACCGTCACCCATGATGTTCCATACTTGGCGATCTGGATTGTCTTTCTTAGCAGCGATACCACCAGGAAGGGCAATACCCATTGTCGCAAAGAGTGGAGATGTACGCCACATGTTCTTAGGTGTCATGTGAAGGTGACGAGTAGATGTTTGAGTAGTGTCACCTACGTCGATTGAATAGATAGCGTCTTGATCAGCATGTTTGTTGATTGCATTGTAAACTTGATACAATTGCAATTCACCCTCAGTTTTACCTTCGAGTTTGTTCATGTAATCACGCCAGTTTTGGTTATTCTTCACGTTTGCACGCCACCATGGAGTAGATTCAACTGGATTCACTTTGTCAAGGATTGCTTTCGCTGCTTGACCTGCGTCACCAAGGATTGAAGCGTCTAGGGCATGACGTTTACCAAGTTTGTAAGGGTCGATATCAACTTGGATGAATTTTTCAGTATTCTTGAATGCTTCGTAAACTTCAGCAAATGGGAAGTTTGAACCAAGGAAAAGAACTGTGTCTGCTTCAAAGACCACTTCGTTGGCTGGTTTCCAACCAACACGGTAAGCAGAACCTGTCAAACCTTCATAGTTCCATTCGAAAGCTTCAAAGTTTTTACCAGTTGTGATGATTGGTGCTTTGATTTTACGTGACAATTCAGTGATCACTTCACCGGCTTTAACACCACCGTAACCAGCATAGATAACTGGACGTTCAGCATTGTTCAAGATTTCAACAGCTTTGTCGATTTCAGCTTCGTTCAAAGCAGGAGCGATGAATGAACGTTCGTATGAACCTGAACCGTAGTATGAGTTTTCGTCGATTTCTTGGAAACCGAAGTTTACTGGAATTTCAACAACAGCTGGACCTTTTTTAGAAACTGCAGCACGGCAAGCTTCGTCGATTACTTTTGGTAATTGCTCAGCGTATGCTACACGTTTGTTGTATACAGCGATACCGTTGTACATTGGGTTTTGGTTCAATTCTTGGAAAGCATCCATGTTGAGTTCGTTAACTGGACGTGATCCAAGGATTGCTAGGAATGGAGTGTTATCCATAGCTGCATCGTAAACACCGTTAATCAAGTGAGTCGCACCTGGACCACCTGAACCAACTGCAACCCCGATTGAGCCGCCGAATTTAGCTTGCATAACCGCTGCAAGAGCACCTGTTTCTTCGTGGCGAACTTGCAAGAAGCGGATATCTTTGTCTTCAGCCAAAGCGTCCATCAATGAGCTGAGTGTTCCTGATGGGATACCGTAGATTGTGTCTACGCCCCATGTTTTCAATACATTAAGCATTGCTGCAGATGCAGTAATTTTCCCTTGAGTCATAATGATAACTCTCCTTCAAATATTTTTAAATCTACTAAAAAAGGTTTCATATAGTTTTTGAAAACGTTTCAGTAAATTTTTACACTACTAATTTATCACATTTATTTTGACTTTACTAAGAATCTGCTCAGAAGTTTTTATTCTCTATTACAGTACAGTTTGGAAACGTTTTTAGAGTCTGTTTTATAATAAAAAGCGAGCAAGCTCGCTTTTAATCTATTTTACTAAAGTTTAACAGAAGGGAACTGGTCAAAACAGATACCGAACTAAAGGCCATGGCTAGACCTGCTAGTTCTGGATTAAGCGCCAGTCCAACACCTGAAAAGACTCCTGCTGCAATCGGAATTCCGGCGACATTGTAGATAAAGGCCCAGAAAAGATTGAGCAGAATTCGATTAAAGGTTTTCTTACTCATGTCAAAGGCACGAACCACTCCTAGGAGGTTATTAGTTGTCAACACCAAATCTGCTGACTCGATGGCAATATCTGTTCCAGCTCCCATAGCAATCCCCACATCTGCTACACTAAGAGCAGGAGCGTCATTGATGCCATCACCAACAAAGGCTACTTTGCCAGCCGCTTGTAACTTATGGATTTCGTGGGCTTTTTCTTCTGGCAAGACACCTGCAATGACCTCTTCGATTCCGATCTGATCGGCAATAGCACGCGCCACACCAGCATTGTCTCCTGTCAGCATGACTGTTTTAAGACCACGTTTTTTCAACTGACTGATGGCAAGCTTAGCATTTTCCTTAGGAATATCTTGCAGAGCAAGCAAGCCTTTGATTTCATTCTCAACAGCCAAGAACACAACTGTCTTAGCTTCTTTTTCCAGTTCTTCTAATTTTTCTTGATAAACGCTTGAAATGTTCATGCCATCCAGCATTTTAGCATTTCCAAGCAAAACTTGTTTTCCATTAATTTGCCCTGAAACACCTTTTCCGTGCAAGGCTTGGAAATTTTCAACAGTGTGAAGCTCAAGTCCAGCTTCACTCGCTCGTTTCACAACGGCTTCAGCCAGTGGGTGTTGAGAAGCTTCTTCCAAGGAAGCTGCCAATCCAAGCACTTCTACTTCGTCGCCGATGATATCTGTTACCACAGGTTTCCCTTCCGTCAAAGTCCCGGTCTTATCAAAGACGATAGTTTGAACTTTCTGGATTTCCTGTAGAACCGTTCCGTTTTTGAGGAGAACTCCCATCTTGGCACTGCGACCTGTCCCCACCATAAGGGCTGTCGGTGTTGCAAGTCCCAAGGCACAAGGGCAGGCAATAATCAAAACAGCCACCCCATAGAGAAGAGAAGAGACAAAGCTCGCTCCAAGCACGACTACACTATCCCTGAGCAAGACAAACCATACCCAAAAGGTCACAATCCCTAAAATGACAACCGCTGGGACAAAAATCCCTGAAATCTTATCCGTCAAGTCCTGAATCGGTGCACGACTGGTTTGAGCTTTCTTCACAAAATCGACAATCTGAGCCAAAACAGTCTCTGAACCAACTTTTTCTGCTCTAAAAACAAGTGTTCCACTATTATTGATGGTTGAGCCAATGACGGTATCTCCAACTGTCTTGTCCACAGGCAGACTCTCACCTGTCACCATAGACTCATCAATACTAGAGATACCTTCTACTACGACACCATCAACAGCAATCTTTTCACCGGGACGCACTCGAATCAGGTCACCTACCTTGACTTGCTCCAAAGGAACTTGAACATAGTTATCCTCACGCAAGACTTCTGCAGTTTTAGCCTGCAAGTCAAGTAATTTCTCCACAGCTTGGGAAGTATTTTTCCGCATTTTCTCCTCAAAAACAGCTCCCATAAGAACGAAGAAGAAGATAAAGGCAGCACTTTCAAAGTAAACGGGGAGGCCAGCGAAGAGGGCAACTAAGCTATAGAAATAGGCCACTAGGGTTCCCAGAGCAACCAAGGTATCCATGTTGGCATTGTGCTTTTTAAAACTAGCCCAAGCACTTTGGATATAAGGACCACCTGCTACTAGCATAATCGGTGTTGTGGCTAAAAAGGTGCCCCAACGCATGACTTGGTGACTAATTCCTCCTGTCGACATCCCAATCATGAGAATCACAAGAGGCACAGTAAAGATACTAGTAATCCAAAAACGCTGTAAAAGTGATAGAGATTTTCGAGTCTTCTCAACAACTGTATAACTTCCCTTTTGCATCTTCATACC
Organism: Streptococcus mitis; assembly: GCF_946190285.1. Classification (GTDB taxonomy): domain Bacteria; phylum Bacillota; class Bacilli; order Lactobacillales; family Streptococcaceae; genus Streptococcus; species Streptococcus mitis_CP. The sequence continues at coordinate 654,869 of NZ_CAMHZX010000001.1, forward strand.
ACAAGAAAATTCATGTTGACCTAATTCTTGAGGTGTAAAACGAATGACTTTCTCCTCATCTACGCCGATTGGTTCCAAGATGCCTTCTTCTTCAAACAGAATTTCCTTGTAACAGTTTGAAGGAGTTGCTCGATGAAAGGTAATCTCAGCTGGAATCCCTTTTTGAAGCTGTATATGAGCTGGATGGTAGCCTTTGTCTACCGTGATACGGATTTTTTGAACACCATTTTCAAGACTTGCTTTTACAATTTCAGTCATATCATTCTCCTATTCTACAATCATCTTGCCGTGCATCATATTCATGCCACAAGAGAAACCATACTCTCCAGCCTGCTCAGGCGTGATTTCCACTACATACTCTTCACCCATTGGCAGGTCCGCATGTACACCAAAATCTGGAAAAACAATTTGGTCCAGACAGGGTGAAGGGTCCTTGCGGTCAAAGACAATACGGGCTGGCACTGATTTCTTGAGGATAATCAACTCAGGCGTATAGCCCCCCATGACCTCCACTCGAATCTCTTGGTAGCCGTTTTTTTGCTGGGCTTTTTGTCCAGATTTTTCAGGCTTTTTGAAAAACCAAAACAAGATAAAGGCGATAAGGGTAATACAAACAATGGTTACAATACTATTTAACATGACGTCTCCTTTACATACAATTACATTTTACTTCTGTTACAGCGCTTGATTTCTTCTCAGAAATCACAGCTTCCAAGCCTTCCAAGTCAGCCTGAGTAAAATCACATTCAGCAATCAAATCAGCCAGCAAGTTCTTAATCCTACGGGAACAAACCTTGTCCTTGATATCTTGGACAAGCAAGTCTCGGCTTTGGTCTAGAGTTAAAAGCGCCGAATAAACAAAGGACTTACCTTCTTTTTTCCGAGTCAGACACTCTTTCTCAACCAGACGAGCCAAAAGAGTTTGAATGGTTGACTTGGACCAGTCGAACCGCTCCGCCAAAACCCTGATCAAATCCGTACTAGTCTGCTCTCCTTGCATCCAAATAATCTTCATGACCTGCCATTCTGCATCTGAAATCTGCATAATCGCACCTCCTAAATCTACATTTGTCGATTACAATTACAGTATACTCTTAAAATCTACATTTGTCAATTATAAAATTAATCTTTTCTTTGAAAATTTGAATTTTAACCATTTGATAAAGGATTTTCAGTCAAATCTTACTATATAAACTATAAAAATATGCTATACTAAAGAAAAAAGAAAACAACCACTAGGGGTGCGTAAAGCTGAGATTAACAACTGTTAGACCCTTTGACTCAATCTAGGTAATGCTAGCTGATGGAAGTGGAAATGATAATGGGGACTAGCAGTCTTCTATTGCCTTCCTGAAACGGACTAGCTTGTTCTTAAGAATACAAACTTCAGTTGGTTGGGAGGTTTTAGATGACTTATTTACCCGTTGCTTTGACCATTGCAGGGACTGACCCTAGTGGTGGTGCTGGCATTATGGCTGATTTAAAGTCGTTCCAAGCTAGAGATGTCTATGGAATGGCCGTTGTGACCAGTCTTGTCGCTCAAAATACCAGAGGCGTTCAATTAATCGAGCACGTTTCTCCTCAAATGTTGAAAGCCCAATTGGAGAGTGTCTTTTCGGATATCAAGCCTCAGGCTGTAAAAACTGGGATGTTGGCAACTACCGAAATTATGGAAATCATCCAGCCCTATCTTAAAAAGCTGGACTGTCCCTACGTCCTTGACCCTGTTATGGTCGCTACGAGCGGAGACACCCTGATTGATACCAGTGCCAGAGACTACCTAAAAACAAATCTACTTCCCCTTGCAACTATTATTACACCCAATCTTCCTGAGGCAGAAGAGATTGTTGGTTTTTCAATCCATGATCCTGAAGACATGCAGCGTGCCGGTCGCCTGATTTTAAAAGAATTTGGTCCTCAGTCTGTTGTCATCAAAGGAGGCCATCTCGAAGGCGGTGCCAAGGATTTCCTCTTTACCAAGGATGACCAATTTGTCTGGGAAAGTCCACGAATTCAAACCTGTCATACACATGGTACTGGATGTACCTTTGCTGCAGTGATTACTGCTGAACTAGCCAAGGGGAAAACCCTCTATCAAGCAGTCGATAAAGCCAAGGCCTTTATCACGAAAGCCATCCAAGACGCCCCTCAACTCGGTCATGGTTCTGGCCCAGTTAACCATACAAGCTTTAAAGATTAAAAAAACTCTCTAGTTCCTACTTTAAGGGAATTAGAGAGTTTTTATACTCTTCGAAAATCTCTTCAAACGACGTCAGCTTTATCTGCAACCTCAAAGCTGTGCTTTGAGCAACCTGCGACTAGCTTCCTAGTTTGCTCTTTGATTTTCATTGAGTATTAATTAGAAAATAATGTCATCCAACTTTGTCAAAAAGGCTTGCGTTTTTGTCTCTATATCTTCTGCCTGCATCAAATCACGCACTACAGCTACACCAGCTATGCCAGTGCCCATAAGTTGGTCAATGTTCTCCGAAGTTAAACCTCCGATAGCAACTACTGGAATGGCGACCCTTTGGCAAATTGTCTTCAAGGTTGAAATCAGGGTGATAGGCGCATTTTCCTTGGTCGTAGTCGGGAAAATAGCTCCTGTCCCCAAGTAATTCGCCCCTCCTTCCTCTGCCTCGAGGGCTCTTTTTACAGTTTTAGCTGTAACACCGAGGATTTTGTCAGGACCTAAGACTTGTCGGGTAACCGAAACTGGTAGTTCATCGTCTCCGATATGCAAACCAGCAGCATCAACCGCAAGACAAACATCCAAACGATCATCTATTATCAAGGGTACCTGATAGGCATCTGTTATTTCCTTGACTTCTTTTGCCAGTTGATAATATTGATTGGTTGTAAGATTTTTTTCTCGCAATTGGACTATGGTAACCCCTGAACGGCATGCCGTCTCAATCTTTTCAAGAAAACTTTTCAAGGAATCTTGGTAGCGATTGGTTACCAGATATAGTCTAAGTTCTTCTCTATTCATAAACCTCTCCTTTGATAGCGTCTAGCCAGTTTTCATCTCTTTTGAGGAGCGAAAGCTGATTAAGTACTTGGTAACGAAATTCTTCCAATCCCATTCCTTGAACAACTATTCTCTCAGCAGAGATATTGAGATAAGAGACCGCTAGACACGAAGCTTCAAAGGCAGTTTTTCCTTGGCTGAGAAAAACAGCTGTTAAAGCTCCAACTAAGTCTCCTGTCCCTGTTATCCAGTCTAATTCTGCACAGCCATTTCCCAATATAGCAACTTGATTTTCTGAAACGATGAGGTCCTTGGGGCCAGTAACTAAGAAAGACATACCAGGATAGGTCTGACACCAGTCTTTCAAGACTTGAAGTAAATCCTCAGTTTCTTGGTCTTTAGCACTCGCATCGACCCCAACGCCGTGGTGTTTTAAGCCAACAAGACTTCGGATTTCCGACATGTTTCCTTTAAGGACCGTAGGGCTATAGTCTAAAAGGTCTTTAACTAAGCTCTTACGAATGGATGAAGCTGTTACGCCAACCGCATCTACTACCATTGGGAGAGAAACTTGAGCTGCATAAGAAGCTGCTATACGGATTGCTTTTTCCTTCCCAGCTGACAAATGCCCTAAATTGATGAAGAGTGCCTGGCTTTGCTTAGTAAAATCAAGAACCTCACGGGAATCATCTGCCATAACTGGTTTACATCCCAGAGCCAAAATCCCATTTGCCAATATCTCACAAGAAATCTCATTGGTAATACAGTGAATTAAGGAACTAGAGCCTATAGGAAAGGGATTTGTAAATGCCTGCATCAGTCTATCCTTTCAACAAAGAAATATCCCTGAACTTTTTTAAAGAATTCCTGCTTGATTAAAAATCGAAAGGCAATAAAGGAAATCGCTGTACCGATTAAGGTTGCTCCGAAAAATCGAGGAGTATAGATAAACCAACTAAGCTTAGCAGCCGATCCTGTAAAGAGTACCATAACAGGATAGGAAACAATAGAACCAATGATACCTGTTCCCAAAATTTCTCCCAAGGCAGAAAAGTAAAATTTTCGACCATACTTATAAAAGAGGCCTGCAAGGAGGGCTCCAAAAGTCGCTCCTGTGAGAGCTAAAGGCGGAATCCCTTGAGTCGTCATACGGATAAAGGCTGTCACTGTAGCCATAGCCAAGGCATAAACAGGTCCCATCATGATTCCTGCCAGAATATTAACGACACTGGACATCGGTGCCATTCCCTCAATCCGAAAGATAGGCGTAAGGACTACATCAAGGGCAATCATCATGGATAAAATGGTTAATTTGTGAACTTGTAATTGGTGCTTTCTCATGTTTCTATTCTTCTCCTGTTTCTAAAGACTGTAAATCGCTCTTCCATGTCTGGTGTTGGTAGGCCATTTCCCAAAACTTAGCTTCCATATGAACACTGATGTGGAAGACATCTAGCATTTTTTTCTTGTCTGTCTCGTCACTTTCTCGATAGAGCTGATTGACCAAAACTTCTTCCTCTCTGATCTGCTGCTCCAACTCATCCGTAATATAAGTTTCAATCCATTGTTGGTAGAGAGGATTTGGTGATGGTTTAAGATTAAGTGATTTGCCTATATCATGATATAGCCAAGGACAAGGCAGCAAACTTGCAAAAGCAATACCCAAGTTTGGCTCTGCAAATTGACGATAAATGTGAGAGATATAATGATAGCAGGTTGGAGCGATTGGATGTTGCTCCATTTCCTGGTCGCTGATTTCCAATTCCTTGAAAAATTGTTGGCGGATAAATAACTCACCCTCCACTAGACTCTGAGCATTTTGTTTCAAGAGTCTTTTCATCTCTTGGTTTGAAGTCTTATCAGCCAAGAGGTGATAGGCTTCTGAGAAGGCCTTCAAATAGTAGGCATCCTGAATCAGGTAATAGCGAAAGATGGATGGGTCTAAATTTCCCTCTTGCAACTGTAAAACAAAGGGGTGATGAAAGGAAGCCTGCCAAGCTTCCTTGGATAATTCCATCGCAATATCTGTAAATTCCATAATAACTCCTTTATAAAAATAGACTGGTTTGAAGCAATAAAAAGAAAAGCAGGTAGATGAATAGTGTCCTTTGAGGAATATAAAAAGTCCGATAGCGATTCTCCACCTGTGCATGTTCGTCATATCCATGCGCCGATAGGGCTCTCAGGTAAAGATGGCGCCACCTAAAGACCGTCATCAGAACCTTGCTGTAAATCAAGGGAGACCAAAAATGCAGTTCTTGACCGCGTAATAAGCAAGCTTCCTTGAGGGACTTGATTTCTTGCTGAATGAGGGGGAAGGAATTGAATACCACAATCAAGGCATAGGACCAAGAGCGTGATAACCCCTTTTGAGCCAAGTACAAGAGAAGCTCTTTTAGGGAAATAGAGGAGACAAAGACAAGACCAATACAAACGGTCACAAAAGCCCTCGTTCCAAGCATGACTGCCTGCGAAGCATCTCCATGTAACTGAACTGCCCAGTAGTTGGCCAAGGATGGCAAAATGGCGAGCAGAATCATCCAAGCCAATACTTTAAATCGACGGTAATAGAGCATAAAGAGAATACAAAATGCAACTACCGAGAGATTAAGAGCAATCGAAGGAATGAAAGATGTTTCCAGCGATAAAATCAGCAAGAAGAGACTGATAATCGGTGTCTGGGTTGCTACTTTGACCATACTATCTCACCTCCCTTTGGGTATTGCTACTCTGAGATGTGAGTGGTTTAGTAATTGTCACTTCTTTCACATGACTGAGATCCTGACTAGTCATCTCAATCCAATAATCAACCACAGAGATCAAGGGATCTAAACGATGGCTAATGATCAGAAAACTTCTGCCTTGATTTCTCTCCTCCACAATCCACTGACAAAAATAATGGCAAGCTCTATCATCCAAACCTGCAAAAGGTTCATCTAGCAAGATTACAGAAGCCTTACTAGTCAAGATGGTCAAGAGCTGAAGAATCTTTTGCTGGCCACCACTTAATTGATAGGGACTCTTATCAAGTGCCTGCTCCAGATTAAAATATCGTAAAGCTTGGAAGATTCGTTGATTTCTTTCAGAATCAGGTCCATCTAATTGAAGTTCTTCTCGCAGACTAACTCTGATAAACTGTTTCTCAGCTTCCTGAACAACACCCGTCAGGTCACGATACAAACTCTTTTTCTTTTTCAGGACTGTCCCCTTCCAGGTAATGCGCCCCTTATACTTTTGAAATTGAAGAATGGAGCGAAAGAGGGTTGATTTCCCGACACCATTATCACCCAAAATACAGGAGATTCCTTGGTAGAATGTAAAATCCGCAATTGAAAAGAGGGGACGCTTATCCAGCTCACAAGTCGTTCGATCCATATGGAACAATTCCGGGCTAGAAGCAACATTCTTTGAAGAAACCTGTGTCATATCAGAGGAAGGGAGTTGATTTATTTCCCTTAGTTGTCCGTCCATTAGCTCCACCATATGGTCGATATAGGCTTCATAATCAGATAAATCATGGTCGCACAAAATAACTGTCTTCCCATTAGAAGCCAACTCTTTTAGAATCTCCAATATCTCTAATCTGCTCCTGCGGTCAATGGAAGCAAAGGGCTCATCCAAGAGATAGACCCTAGGATTCATAGCAAAAAGAACAGCCAAAGCAGCCTTTTGCTTTTCCCCACCTGATAAGTGATGAATTGGACGGTGCAAAATCGCCTTGCAGCGACATTGCCGAACAACCTCAGCTATTTTAGAATCAATTTCCTGAACGGGATGCCCAATATTTTCCAAGGTAAAAATCAGCTCCTCAAACAAGTTCTCCATGGTAAATTGATGATTGGGATTTTGAAAGAGAATACCAACGGTCTGGACACGTTCGATGATAGAAAGCTGACTGACCTCGCTCCCATTTACCAGGACTTGACCGCTATAGGGAAGAGAACTGACTTGGGCAATCATTTGAAAGAGGCTAGATTTTCCTGAACCACTGCTCCCAACTAACAAGGTAAAGGCTTGCGCATGAAAAGTAAAATCAATCGGCTCAGAGAAGATTGGGGACTGAATCGCTCGTAGTTCCAGCCCCATCTATGCCTTGCCCCCAGCTGCAAACTGATGATAAAGTTTGACAATGGCACGAACCAAGATGGTACAGAAGAAAAAGACGGAAATAAAACGTACTACAAACAAGGAAAGGACAAAAGGAAGGGAGAAGGCGTAGTAACCTAACTTAATGTATTCATAGACAAAGCTAACAAGCGTAATCCCAATACTATTGGCAGTTAGAGAGAGCCAACTTTCATAGCGATTCTTGGTTACGATAAAACCAAGTTCACTTCCCAAACCTTGAACCAATCCAGACAAAAGGGCACCTAGACCGAATTGGCTACCATAAAGGACTTCAGCAAGCGCAGCTAGTACTTCCCCAATCGTTGCACTTCCCACTCTTGGAACAAAAATGGCAGCAATAGGCGCAGCCATACACCAGAGACCAAAGAGGATTTCATTGGCAAAGGCCTGCAAACCAAGAGGGGCTAAAATCAGAGTGAGGATATCAAACAGATAGCCAGATCCTACAAAAACGCCACCAAAAAAGATAGACAAGAAAGCAAGTAAGATAACATCTTTTAACTGCCATTTTTTCAACATAAAAAACTCCTTTTAAGACAATAGGGCATTTAAGAGAGACCTGCCATTATACTCTGCATCTAGTCTATCTAGTAAAAAATAAAAAACTCTAATCACACACAAGAATTAGAGTTTTGCTTACAAAATTAGATGGTTTTTTCTTTCTCAAGAAAAAACTATTCACATTTCCCTTCGACAGTACTAACTGTAGCAGGTTCAATGGGTATCATCTCAGCCTAAAGCACCCCAAATGTCTTTATTATTTAATTATATAAATATTATAACAAACGATTTTTTCTAGTTCAAGAAATTGAACTGGGAAATACAGCCTTGCACTCACAAAGACAACAGATCTTTCTTTGGTTAGATCGATACCTATTGTTCACTCATTTCCCGAACAGTTTTTTCTATATTTTTTGCATACGATATTGCTGAAATGATTGAAACACCGTCAACATTGGTCTTCATAATGTCTTTAATATGTTTCGTCTGTATCCCACCAATTGCAACTAAGGGCATTTGTGGCAATAGTTTTCTCATCAATTTAAGACCTTCATAACCTATAGCACCACCAGCATCATCTTTTGACTGGGTATCAAATACAGGACCAACACCAACATAATCTACATATTCAACTTTTGATTGTTGAAATTCTTCCTTGTTTTTTATAGAAAGACCAATTATTTTATCTGGCATCAATTTTCTAATTTCATCAACACCGAGGTCATCTTGTCCTACATGTACGCCATCAGCGTCAATTCCCATTGCCAAATCAATATCATCATTAACGATAAATGGAACATTGTATTTTTTGCAAAGATCCTGTAGTTTAATTGCTAATTCGACTTTTTCTTTGCCTTCTAAAGCTCCCTCACCTTTTTCACGAAATTGAAATAAAGTTATACCACCTTTTAAGGCTTCCTCAACGACCTTATATAGATCTTTACCTTGGCAAGTAGTCGTTCCACAAATAAAATATAGTTTTAGTAATTCTTTATGAAACATTTTACTTCACTCTTTTGAATTCCTTTACATCTTCGTCTGTAATCTCGTATAAGGCATTTATAAATTCAACTTTAAATGTTCCAGGAAGATGCCCATTTGGACGTTTTTCTGCCATTTCTCCAGCTATATTGTAAACCAACATTGCTGTTTCTAATGATTTCAATTCTTGACCTTTTTCAAGTCCGATAAAGCTTGCTACTACAGCACCTAATAAGCATCCTGTCCCAATAACTTTTGGCATCATGGCACTACCATTATGAATCGTTACCACTTCTCCATTTACCGCAATAGCATCCACTTCACCTGTTACTATTATAGGGATATTGAACTTCTTATTTGCTGCTAGAGCAATTTCATCAATATTATCTACTCCCGCACTATCTACTCCTTTAGATGCCACATTTATCCCTACTAAAGAGGCAATCTCGCCAGCATTTCCTCTAATCGCTGCTAGTTTGTAATTTTTGATTAGATCATCTGCTACTTTTTTTCTATATTCTCCTGCTCCACAAGCTACAGGATCTAAAACTGCTGGGACATTATATTTCTCTGCAATTTTCAGAGCAGCTTGATATAATTTCCAATTTTCATCTGTCAATGTTCCTATGTTTATTAATAAACCTCCAGCATACTTTAACAAATCCTCTAAATCTGCAGGAAACGCACTCATGGCTGGTGATGCACCCAGTGCTACTAATCCATTTGCTGTGAAATTTTTTACTACATCATTGGTTATACAAATGACCAAAGGTGCTTTTTCTTTTAATAATTTTAAACTTGTCATATTGAAATCCTTCCTTTTCACTTTATACAATCTACTGATTTCGATTTATCTCTATCTTTCGTTAAGAAATTTTTTTATTTACCATTTACATTGAATGATTTACCTCATCAAATTTGTAAATATCCTAAACCTTCTCTAGGCGTCATAGCCAATATCAAAAAAGGCTAATTCTAAAGCGACCGCTTGATTCCAGCGTTGCTGAAGTTCTGATAAATCTTCTCGATTTTTCCCGATACGATTAAGTTCATCAACCAGAAATTGAACCCACTCTGCAAAGAAAGGACCTCTGTGGAGATTGATCCATTCCGAATGAATATAGGCTTCAGGTAGTGCCAAATCTTTAGAACCCCAGTCTAAATAGAGGCCTTCTGCAATGACCAGCATGACCAAAAGATGAGCATAGTCTGATGAATCCACTGCCGAATACATAAGATCCTGAAATGCCTTTGTTACAGGGTGCAGGTCCACTTCTAGATAGTCATGCTCTGCTACATTTAACTCTTTGAAAGCCTTTTGGAAATAACCGTCTTCATCTGCTTCAAGAAAGCCTAGTTGCTTGGCAAAGCGAAGCTTGGATTCAAGTTGGTCTGCGTGGGCTACGCAGGCACCCAGCATAGATAAGAAGGCATCAAAGAAGTGATAATCCTGAATCAGGTATTCTTTTAAGACCTTATTCTCAATTGTCCCCGCAAAAAGTTCCTTAACAAAACGATGATTGATTGCAGCCTGCCAATCCTTCTGACTGCTTTTTAATAATTCTCCAACAATCAAACCTGGCTCAAATGCATAGTCTTGTGTTTCCATATTTACTTTTCCTCTCTTTACTTGTTCGTAATCAACAAAACACCAAGAAAATTCTAGTTTTACTTGACCTTTTTAAAGAAAATCAAGGGCGTTCAAGAAGAGCTACCTAAATGCTTTGTATCGCCTTCATCCAGCTTATATAAACAAAAAAAGCTCTAATCACACACAAGAATTAGAGTTTAGCTTACAAGATTAGACAGTTCTTTTCGACATACGAAAAAAACTTTTCACATTTCCCTTCGCCAGTCTTAACTGTATCAGGTTCAATGGGTATCATCTCAGCCTAAAGCACCCCAAATGTCTTTATTATTTAATTACTGGACCAGTATAACAGAATTTGAAAGCCCTAGCAAGATATTTGACTGAAAAATATATTTATATAATCTCTGAAAACGATTTAATCTTTCTATACACGAAGAAAAACCTCCACATCAGGTGGAGGCCTTCTACTTTATCAATACAATTTCAAATCACGAGGGTCAACTGGGAAGGTTGGATTGTATGGATTGTGACGGAGTTTGAAGTGTTTGACATCTTCAATAGTCTGAGTTCCAGACAATTGCATAACTGTCTTCAATTCTGCATTCAAGTGTTCAAAGACTTGGCGTACACCGACACTACCACCGAGGGCCAAGCCATAAATAACCGGGCGACCAATAGCTACCAAGTCTGCTCCTGATGCCAGGGCTTTAAAGACGTGTTGACCACGACGAATACCTGAGTCAAAGACAATAGGAACACGTTTGTCAACTGCTTCTGCTACTTCTTGAAGTGAGTCGAAGGCAGCTGGTCCACCGTCGATTTGGCGGCCACCGTGGTTGGTTACCCAGATACCAGAGGCTCCTGCAGCAAGCGAACGTTCAACGTCCTCACGGCATTGTGGCCCCTTGACATACACAGGAAGTCCTGAGTATTCAGCGATAAATTCTACATCACGTGGAGACAAGCGTTGTTTAGCTGATTTATAAACAAAGTCCATTGATTTTCCAGCACCTTCTGGCAGGTATTCTTCAACAATCGGCATGCCAACTGGGAAGACAAAACCATTACGCTTATCAACCTCACGATTGCCCCCTACAGTAGCATCTGCCGTCAAGACAATCGCCTTATAACCTTCAGCTTTCACACGGTCCATGATGTGGCGATTGATTCCATCATCTTTACTAAAGTAAAATTGGAACCAGTGAGGTGTCCCTTGAAGGGCTTCCGTAATTTCTGGAAGGTCTACAGTAGAGTAAGAGCTAGTTGTGTAAAGAGAACCAAACTCATGCACACCACGCGCAGTCGCCACTTCACCTTGTTCATTTGCCAATTTATGAGCTGCAACAGGCGCCATAATGATTGGTGAAGACAATTTTTCACCTGCAAATTCAATCTCTGTACTTGGATTTTCTACATTGCAAAGCGTATGCGGAACAATGAGCTTGTGGTTAAAGGCACGGATATTCTCACGTAAAGTGAAAGTATCTTCCGCCCCACTAGCGATATAGCCAAATGCTGCTTTAGGAATGACTTGTTGCGCCATTGGCTCCAAATCATAGGTATTGATGAAGTCTACATGACCTTCTGCATTGCTTGTTTTGTATGACATAAAATGCCCTCCTTGATAAGTAAGCGTTTACTTTGTATATTACAAAAATATCATAACTCTTTTTTCAAAACTTTTCAAATATTTTGTTTGGAAATTTCATACTTTCAATCATTTTACAAAGATAATTAAAAATGATAAACTTTCTTAAGTTATGGAAATTCAAATAATCTTTTCATTTTCTAGTATAAAAAAGAAATCAGGTAATCCTAGTGACTACCTGATTTTCTATGTTTTAGGCATTTTGCCAATTTTCTTGGTCTTCTTTAAAGCGTTTTAGGAGATCTAAGCCTTCTGGTGTGATATAGCCTTCTTCTTGGGCTAGGTGAATGAGCTCACTGTAGTTAGAAAGCGTCACAAGTTTGACACCTGCATCTGAGAAGTTCTTATCTGCTTTTGGCAATTGGTAACTGAAAATCGCTACAACTCCTAGCACATCTGCTCCTTCTCGTTTAGCAGCTGCTACTGCTTCAAGAACAGAACCACCTGTTGAAATAAGATCTTCAACCACTACCATTTTTTGACCCTGAGTTACGCGGCCTTCGATTTGATTACCAGCACCGTGGTCTTTTGGTTTGCTACGGATGTAGGCAAATGGCAGATTCATCTTGTCAGCAATGATGGCTCCGTGAGGAATCCCAGCTGTTGCAGTTCCTGCAATCACTTCTACCTCTGGAAAGGCTTCTTTGATAGCATCTACAAAACCATTTTCAATTAAGGTACGAGTTTCTGGATAGGCAAGGGTCACACGGTTATCCGTATAAATGGGTGACTTTATACCAGATGCCCAAGTGAAAGGCTCCTCTGGTTTGAGGTAAACGGCTTGAATTTTCAAGAGGTGGCTAGCGATATCTTTAGCAAGTGTCATGGTATTCTCCTTTTATTTTTCTAATCTAGTTCTTTAATTCCAGTCCTGTGTCCATTCATCCTTGATGGCATGATAAGCTGCAACAGGATCCTCAGCTTGGGTAATGGGACGTCCCACTACGATATAGTCACTACCGATTTGATAAGCATCCGCTGGCGTCATCACGCGTTTTTGGTCTCCAACTGCAGCTCCAGCCGGACGAATGCCCGGTGTCAGACAGATAAACTCTGGATTGGTAGCCTGCTTGATGAGTTGCACTTCCTGAGCCGAGCAGACAACACCGTCTAATCCCGCTTCAGCTGTCTTCTTGGCATAATGAATGACAGACTCTTGCAGGCTAGTTTGGATATTTTGAAAGTCCTGCATCTGAGTTTCTGATGTTGATGTCAGCTGAGTGACAGCGATCAATTTGGCTTGACTTCCAAGACCTTCACGCGCAGCCTTCATCATCTCTACACCACCAGCCGCATGAACATTGGTCATATCCACACCAAGCTGAGACAGGACCTTCATGGCTGACTTGACTGTATTGGGAATGTCATGAAGTTTGAGATCAAGAAAGACGCTGTGACCCAGACCTTTCAAGTAAGACACAATCTCAGGACCCGCTGCATAATAGAGCTCCATCCCTACCTTGAGATAAAGGCTTTCTTCTGCTGGAAAAAGAGCTAAGAATTCCTTGACTGCCTCAAAACTAGGAAAATCAAGAGCAATGACTGGACGATGTTCTCGCATAGGTTTCTCCTTTTACCTTTGCTAGTGAGAGAGTCTGGGCAACAGAAGCCACGAAAAAAGGAACCTGCCAACAGCAAGGTTCCACGAAAAATGGGTAGTCTCCACCCTTTCACCGTCTAACCTTAGCTGCCTCTCTGGACTGCTTTAAAGGTTTTTTACTATTCTATTATTTCTACTAACACTTGTCAAGTAAAAACATAGCAACTAAAGAGTTATAGGAGAAAAGCTAAACCTAGCGACGCGATGAACGCTGACTTGTTTGGTTTCGATTGCTCTCTTCCTCCAATTTTTTCTTCTCTTCTTCCAGTTTATTCTGCTGTTCTTCCAGCCTTTTCTTCTCTTCCTCTTTCTGTTTCTTCTCAGCTTCTTCGGCCTCTTTTTTAGCTTTTTCTTCTGCCTCCATAATTAATTTATCCGCCACAGTGTAGCTGTAAATTCCAGCTTCCATATCGACCACACTCGGTTCTGACAATTGAGGCTTAATCTTACTGTAGTAAGGCAATTTCTTACTCATTTCAGAAAGGGGAACCAAGATTTCGTCCGAATCATTCATAGTCAATCGAATTAAATCTGATGTCACCTTGCTTGGGGCTAGTTCCACCTTTTGGATAGCCGCCTTGAGTTCTGGACTAATTTGAGAAAGTTCTGAGACAAAAACCTTGATTTGTTCGCTATCATTAAAGAGAACTGACAAATAAGTTTCTGGTAGACTAACCAAGCTCACAGCACTGGTCTCAAGCTGACCACTGGAAAGAATAGGATAATGATTTTCCCCAGAAACATAGTAGGCCACAATATCATATTCCTTGACCTTGATAGTGAACTTAGTTGGAAATTGATAAACAAGCTGAGCTGATTCCACCCAATAGTTAGACTTAATCTGCTCTTCATATTTTGCCTTGTCTAGCAGAAGGTTAATCGTATAATCCGAATCCTGAATGCCTGAAGCCTGTCGAATATCATCAGCTGTAGTTTGCACCGTTCCCTCAATACGGATATCCTTCATGGTCGCATAAGGACTGAGTAAGTAGGCAGAGACAATCAATAAAAGCAGACTTGGAAATAAAATCGTTAGAGCTCGCAAGATATGGAGGCCAGGAATCTTTGCTTTGGCTGGTTTTTCTTTTGTAGCCTTTTTAGCAAGCTTTTTATCCTGGTCCTCGTCCTCTTTAGACCCTGATTCTTCTATCTCTTCTTCCTCTTTGTCACCCTCTGAGGCTTCTACTTTTTCTTCAGACTCTTCCTTAGCTGATTCTTCATCTTCTGGGTACGCTTCACTCTCCGAGCCCCCCTTGTCCTCTGACTTCTCAGATTCTTCTCCCTTTCGAGTTTGTCTTTCCTTTTCCTTCTCCTCAGCTAGGGCCGCCTCTTCTTCAGCCTTCCTTTTTAGATATTCTTGGTTTCGTTTCTGCCATTCTGATAACTCTTTAAATTCTTCGAGGATTTCTTTGCCCTCATTTTTCTTATCTTTTGACATTTACTTTCCTTATGATAAATCTTTTTTCAATAATTCATAAAAATCTGCTAGAGATTTCAATTCCTTAGAAGCCTTCATCTTAGCTTGGTAATCTTCCTTGTGGCTTAGTAAGTGAGAAAGCTTCTCTTCCAAACTATCCAAGGTCAAATCGCTTTCTTGAAGCTCTTCTGCATAGCCTTTCTTAACAAAGTAAGCCGCATTTTCAATCTGGTCACCACGACTAGCCTCACGACCAAGTGGCACAATGACATGTAATTTTGCCATGGCCAAGAGCTCAAAAATCGTATTGGCACCACCACGTGTCACAACAATGTCAGCCAATTCCATCAAAGGTTGATAGAGATTGGTCACATAGTCAACACGAAAGAGATTTTGGCTCAACTCGTTCAGACTAGAATCTCCAGTTAGATTGATAATATTATAGCGCTCTGTCAATTCTTTCTTATGGTCTGTCACCAATTGATTAAAGACTCGAGCACCTGCAGAACCGCCAACAAACAATACAGTTGGCAATTTAGGATTAAAGTGGGTTTGAATATCCACCAATTCATCCGGTTCTGGAGTTTTTTGGTCTGAAACCTTGGTCACTGCTCCCACATGCTCGACCTTAGCCAAACTTGAAGCTTGCTCAAAGGTTGAATACATCTTCGTCGCAAATTTATAAGCGATTTTATTGGCCAAGCCCATAGACAGGTCAGATTCGTGAATAAAGACCGGCACTCCTGACACACGCGCTGCGATAACGGGCGGTACAGAGACAAAGCCCCCCTTTGAAAAAAGAGCCTGTGGACGAAGTCGTAACATGATAAAGAGCGATTGGACAATTCCCCAACCAACTTTGAAGACATCCAGCATATTTTGCCAAGAGAAATAACGACGCAATTTTCCAGTCGCAATAGAATGGAAGGTGACATCTAGACCTGACTTAAGGATTTCTTGGTGTTCGATTCCACGCTTGTCCCCGATATAGTGGACTTCCCAGCCATCTTCGATAAACTTGGGCATTAACAAAAGATTAAGGGTGACGTGTCCAACCGTCCCCCCACCTGTAAAGACAATTTTTTTCATATTATTCCTTTAACTCCGCTACTGTGTCGATAAAGAGGTCGCCACGTACTTCAAAGTTAGCATACATATCCCAGCTGGCATTGGCAGGACTGAGAAGAACCACATCTCCTTGAGTCGCAAGCTCATAGGCCTTGCGGGTCGCATCAGCAATATCTGTCGCATCCACATAAGCGACACCAGCCTTATCCGCTGCCCGTTTGACACGCTCTGCAGACTGACCAAGGATGACCATCTTCTTGAGCCCAGTAATTTCTGGCACCAATTCGTCAAACTCATTACCACGGTCCAAACCACCTGCAATCAAGATGACCTTGCTGTTGTCAAATCCTGACAAGGCTTTTTGAGTAGCCAAGATATTGGTTGACTTGCTATCATTATAGAATTTCACACCCTGAATTTCATCCACAAATTGGAGACGGTGTTTGACACCACCAAAAGCTGAAAGAGTTTCCTTTATGGTTTGGTTATCCACACCACGGAGCTTGGCAACCGCAATAGTCGCAAGGGCATTTTCCACATTGTGGCTACCTGGAACCCCGATTTCACTAGCTGCCATGACCACTTCTCCACGGAAGTAGAGTTGACCATCTTCCAGATAAGCTCCATCAACCTTTTCAAGTGTTGAAAATGGTACAACAGTGGCTTGTGTTTTGCTAGCCAATTCTTTTGCCAAGTCTTGGTTAAAGTTCAAGACAAGGAAATCATCTGCTGTCATCTTGTTCTGGATATTCCACTTGGCTGCTACATACTCCTCAAAAGAACCATGGTAGTCGATATGAGTTGGCATGAGGTTGGTAATAACCGCAATCTCAGGATGGAATTCTTGAACACCCATGAGTTGGAAAGAAGAAAGTTCCATGACAAGAGTGTCCCTATCTGTCGCAGTTTGGGCCACTTGACTGGCAGGATAGCCGATATTTCCTGATAAGAGACCATGTTGCCCAGCAGCAGTCAAAACTTCCCCGATCATGGTCGTTGTGGTTGTTTTTCCATTTGAACCAGTAATACCAACAATCGGTGCTTCTGAAATTAAGTAAGCCAATTCCACCTCAGTCAAGACTGGAATACCCTTGGCCAAAGCCTTTTCTATCATGGGATTGCTGTAAGGGATACCTGGATTTTTCACCATAAGGGCAAACTCTTCATCCAAGAGTTCCAAAGGATGGCCACCTGTGATAACCTTGATCCCTTCTTCCAACAAACTTTGGGCAGCTGGATTGTCCTCGAAAGGTTTCCCATCATTTACTGTCACAATGGCACCTAGCTTGTCCAACAAACGAGCTGCAGATTCACCAGACTTGGCCAAACCTAAAACAAGGACTTTCTTATTTTTAAATTGATCTATTACTTTCATGTCTCGAACTCCATTTCTACTCTTACTATTTTACCATTTTTATGGAAATAATTCTAAACGAAAATGCTCAGATTGGGCATTCTAACAAGCAAAAAGAGAGCCGAAACTCTCTTTTTATCTTCTTTTACTTTTATGGACCGACATAAGGGTAATATCTCGCAAGCTAAAGTATGCTAAGAAGAGCATGGCGACTGCGATGAAGAATTCTGTCGGTAGCTGAAAGATTTGCAGAACAGACAGCATGAGCAAAATCAAAAGTGCTACGAAAGCAAAGACGACAAGGACGATATTGACTGTCCCTTTAATGCTTTGTGGTGTCGCAAATACATAGAGTAGTAATAAGAGGAGTCCTATGATTAAATAAACCATCTTTATCTCTTTCTAGCTCTTATTCAGCTGATTTTTTCTTCTTGTTAGCTTTCTCACGCTCTGCCTTGTTAAGGATTTGTTTACGCAAACGGATAGACTCAGGCGTTACTTCCATGTACTCATCGTCGTTCAAGAACTCAAGAGACTCTTCAAGTGTCAAGATACGAGGTGTCTTGATCACAGCTGTTTGGTCCTTAGTAGCTGAACGGACGTTGGTCATTTGTTTTGCCTTAGTGATGTTAACTGTCAAGTCATTTTCACGAGAGTTTTCACCGATGATCATTCCTTCATAAACCTCAGTACCTGGGTTGACAAAGATCGTACCACGTTCTTCGATAGACATGATTGAGTAAGTTGTAGCCTTACCAGCATCGATAGAAACAAGGGCACCACGGTGACGACCACCAATTTCACCTGGAATCAATGGCAAGTATTGGTCGAAGGTATGGTTCATGATACCGTAACCACGAGTCATTGACAAGAACTCAGTTGAATAACCGATCAACCCACGCGCTGGAACAAGGAAGACCAAACGAGTTTGACCATTACCAGTTGAAATCATATCCAACATTTCACCCTTACGTTCAGAAAGGCTTTGGATAACAGATCCTTGGTATTCTTCTGGAGTGTCGATTTGAACACGTTCAAATGGTTCACATTTAACACCGTCGATTTCTTTTACGATAACTTCTGGACGAGATACTTGAAGTTCATATCCCTCACGACGCATTGTTTCGATAAGGATTGACAAGTGCAATTCTCCACGTCCTGAAACAGTCCATTTATCTGGTGAATCAGTTGGGTCAACACGAAGGGAAACGTCTGTTTGCAATTCTGCCTGCAAGCGTTCTTCCACCTTACGAGAAGTCACCCATTTACCTTCTTTACCAGCAAATGGTGAGTTGTTGACCAAGAAAGTCATTTGAAGAGTTGGCTCATCGATGTGTAGGATTGGAAGAGCTTCAATTGCGTCTGTCGGAGTAATGGTTTCGCCGACAAAGATGTCTTCCATACCTGAAACGGCAATCAAGTCACCCGCTTTAGCTTCTTGGATTTCACGACGTTCCAAACCAAAGAAACCGAAGAGTTTTGTAACACGGAAGTTTTTAGTTGTGCCGTCAAGTTTAGAAAGGGTAACTTGGTCCCCAACCTTAACTGTACCACGGAAGACACGACCGATACCGATACGACCAACGAAGTCATTGTAGTCCAAAAGTGACACTTGGAACTGCAAAGGCTCATCTGAGTTGTCTACTGGAGCTGGGATATGGTCGATAATTGTGTCAAAGATTGGCGCCATAGTCGCTTCTTGGTCAGCTGGGTCATCTGACAATGAAGAAGTTCCGTTGATTGCTGAAGCATAGACCACTGGGAAGTCAAGCTGGTCATCATCTGCACCAAGCTCGATGAAAAGCTCCAAGACTTCGTCCACTACTTCAGCTGGGCGAGCTGATGGTTTGTCGATTTTGTTAACAACCACGATTGGGACAAGGTCTTGTTCCAAGGCTTTTTTCAATACAAAACGAGTCTGTGGCATTGTTCCTTCGTAGGCATCTACGACCAAAACAACACCGTCAACCATTTTCATGATACGCTCAACTTCTCCACCGAAGTCCGCGTGTCCTGGTGTGTCCATGATATTGATACGAGTTCCGTTATAGGCAACGGCTGTATTTTTAGCAAGGATGGTAATTCCACGCTCTTTTTCGATATCGTTTGAGTCCATAGCACGCTCAGCCAATTCAGTACGTGCATCAAGCGTTTCTGATTGTTTCAATAATTCGTCAACAAGGGTTGTTTTACCGTGGTCAACGTGGGCGATAATCGCAATGTTACGGATATCTTCTCTTAATTTTGTCATGATTTCCTCTATAATACTCAAAATTTATTTTCTAACTGAACGATTATACCATAATTTCAGGTAAATAACATAACTCAAGCAAGTGTAAATGTTTTCACTGTGCTTTTCTTTTCACGTCAAGCCTTTTCAAAGCAAGCGACTTATGATAAGATAGGCACAGTATGCGTTTAGATAATTTATTAGCCCAAGAAAAAATCAGCCGAAAAGCCATGAAACAAGCCTTACTCAAAGGGGAAATTCTAGTCGATGGTTGCCCAGCCCGCTCCCTAGCTCAAAATATCGATACAGGGCTACAAGAACTCCTTTTTCAGGGTTGAATCATTCAAGGCTATGAACACACCTATCTTATGCTTCATAAACCTACTGGTGTCGTTACAGCCAATAAAGACAGGGAACTTCCAACCGTCATGGACCTCCTTCCGCCTGACATCCAGTCTGACATGCTCTATGCCGTCGGCCGACTGGACCGAGATACGACAGGACTCCTCCTCTTGACTGATAACGGTCCTTTGGGCTTTCAGCTCCTCCATCCCCAATATCATGTCGATAAAACTTATCAGGTTGAGGTTAATGGACTTCTGACACCTGACCATATCCAAGCCTTTCAAAAGGGAATTGTCTTTTTAGATGGCACTGTCTGTAAACCTGCAAGACTAGAGATTCTATCTGCAAGTCCTTCCCTCAGTCAAGCTTCTATCACCATTTCAGAAGGAAAATTTCATCAGGTTAAGAAAATGTTTCTCTCGGTTGGTGTCAAGGTGACCTCACTCAAACGAATTCAGTTCGGTGAGTTTACATTAGACCCAGAACTAGCAGAAGGTCAATACCGTCCCTTGAACCAAGAGGAATTGAAAATCATTAAAAACTACTTAGAGAAAAGTGGATAAAACAAAAAAGCTTTCAAATAAAGCTTTTTTGTTTTACACTACTTAATTCATAAAAAGAATCAATCCTAAAACCCAATTAATTACGGAAACTACAATCCCTACAATAGCTATAATTTTTTCTGTTTTATAGTCTAGTCCAGATTCTTTTTGAAGTGAGTTAGCATACAATAAACTGGTAATACCTAAACCAATACCTCCCAACGGAAATAACAAACCAAGAATAATCGACAAGATGCCCACAAAAAGTGGATTTTTCTTCTTTTCTTTCATGTTCTAAGAACTCCTTAAATTTTATACAAATTAATTATACTATAAAACAATAGCTTCATCCTATCATTCGACTAATTTGGAAATAAGATTAGCTAGTCTTCACTTTCCCTTTCCAAGAATCCAAGCCATAAGAAAGGATATAAATCTCAGAAAAGCCTTGTTTTTTCAAGTAAAGAGCTGCATTTGTAACTCGTTGCGCACGTTGGTTTTCGTAGAGAAGGACAGGTTTGTCTTTACGCAGGGCTGCAAGACTAGTCTTCAACTGACTTGAAGGAATATTGCGGGCACCAAGGATATGTTTTCTGTGGAATTCTGCTGGATCACGCAAATCAATCAATTGACCTGTACGAATCAAGGCTTCAAATTCCTCATTGTCCACAATTTTAGCCGCACGGCGAATACGAAGATAGTTAAAGCCCATCCATGCCAACATTGCCAGTATAAGTGCCCACAAAATCCAAGTAACCATTAGTTCTTTTCTCCATTTTTCTCAATATAATCCAATTCTACCTTGTGCTCTCTGCGAAGAACCGCTTCTGCCTCTAGATAGTCTAATTTGTCCATCAATCCTGCATCGTAAATCCGAGAGAGTTCCAACTTCATCAGTTCAATATCATATAAGCGTTTTCCCATGTAAACAATGATACCAAATCGTTTGAGGAATTGCTGCACATCATAGAATGTTTTCATAAGACTCATTCTAGCAAAATTTTGTGTTTTTTTCAAGAAGAGACTCACACAAAGCTCCTGATTTTCCTATCTTCCTTGGCGATTCTGACGCAAGTGTGGTACAATAAAAACATGAGAATTCAACAATTACATTATATTATCAAGATCGTCGAAACAGGCTCCATGAATGAGGCAGCAAAGCAACTCTTTATCACTCAGCCGAGTCTTTCCAATGCTGTGAGAGATTTGGAAAATGAAATGGGGATTGAGATCTTTATCCGCAATCCCAAGGGTATCACCTTAACCCGTGATGGGATGGAGTTTCTCTCTTATGCCCGTCAGGTTGTCGAGCAAACTCAGCTTCTGGAGGAACGCTATAAAAATCCTGTCGCCCACCGTGAACTCTTTAGCGTTTCGTCTCAACACTATGCTTTTGTAGTCAATGCCTTTGTCTCTCTGCTCAAAAAAAGCGATATGGAAAAATACGAGCTCTTCCTTCGTGAAACTCGGACTTGGGAAATTATCGACGACGTCAAGAACTTCCGTAGTGAGGTCGGTGTCCTATTTTTGAACAGCTACAACCGTGATGTTTTAACCAAGATGCTGGATGACAATCACCTGCTGGCTCACCATCTCTTCACCGCCCAACCGCATATCTTTGTCAGCAAGACCAACCCTCTGGCAAAGAAAGACAAGGTGAAACTGTCTGATTTGGAAAATTTCCCTTACCTCAGCTATGACCAAGGGACGCACAACTCCTTCTACTTTTCAGAAGAAATTCTTTCTCAAGAACACCACAAGAAATCTATCGTAGTCAGCGACCGTGCTACCCTCTTTAATCTCTTGATTGGTTTGGATGGTTATACCATTGCGACAGGGATTTTGAACAGTAATCTCAATGGAGACAATATCGTTTCTATCCCACTGGATATTGATGATCCAATTGAGCTGGTCTATATCCAGCATGAAAAAACCAGCCTATCTAAGATGGGCGAACGCTTTATCGACTATCTACTAGAAGAAGTCCAGTTTGATAGTTGAGAAATGATAAGAACCAATATGTAGGCTAGCAACAACCTGCACATTGGTTCTTTTTACTTATAATTAAAAGTTTCCCCTGCCAGCTTATCAGCTAGCTTTGGAAAAAGAGTATAAAACTTATGGGCTAGGTTCAACAACATCGGGAGATTGAGTTCTCGTTTATTTTTTCCTATAATCTTGACAATCTTTTTAGCCACTGCATCTGGTTTCAACAGAAAGCGTTCAACCGACTTGAGATAGGTTCCATCTGGGTCGGCTTGGTCGAAAAATCCTGTTCGGATTGGACCTGGATTGACTGTTGTCACATAGATTCCATAGGGCATGAGTTCGAGGCGAAGAGCATTTGAAAACCCAATAGCTACAAACTTGGTAGCTGAGTAGAGACTGGACTTGCCAGTAGCAATCAAACCTGCCATGCTGACGATGTTGATGATATGGCCTTTTCGGCTTTCCTTCATACGAGCAGCAAGGCGACGAGACAGATTCATCAAAGCAAAGGTATTGACCTCGAACATCTGGTGAATATCTTGGTCAGAAATCTGGTCAAATTCCTCAAAAATCCCGTAGCCAGCGTTATTAATCAAAACATCAATCTTGCCATAGCGGAGATAGAGATCAGTTACCAGAGATTCTAAGGCTGAATCATCGGTAATGTCTATTTCAATCAATTCGGCATGGGGATGATTTCCGTAGAGTTGAGCTAATTTCGCTTTATTTCTACCAAGCAAGATGAGCTGGTCTTCTGGTAAAAGTTTGACCATTTCTTGGGCTAGACCTCCTCTAGCTCCGGTAATCAGAATAGTACGCATACTTATCCTTTCTCAATCTGTTAGATTTCCACTTCTTCCAAGTCTTTGACCACATGGACATTTTCAAAGACACTAGCAGCGTCTTTCTTGAGTTTGCTGATATCTTTTGAGAGGAAACGGGCACTGATATGGTTGAGCAGGAGTCGTTTGGCACCTGCTTCTACTGCGACCTCCGCTGCCTGCATATTAGTTGAGTGGCCATGATTACGGGCGATTTTTTCATCGCCCTTGCCATAAGTGGACTCATGAACCAAGACATCGGCATTGACAGCCAGACGAACACTGGCATCCGTTTTTCTAGTGTCTCCTAAAATAGTGATAATTTTACCTGGACGTGGAGCTGAGATATAGTCTGCTGCCTTGATTTCAGTCCCATCTTCGAGAACTACGTCCTGACCATTTTTGATTTTTCCAAAAAGTGGGCCAAATGGGACGCCAGCAGCCTTGAGCTTTTCAGCATCCAAGGTACCTTCTAGGTCCTTTTGCATGACACGATAGCCAACGCAGAAAATAGTGTGGTCCAACTCCTCTGCATACACCGTGAATTTATCGGTCTCAAGGATTTTTCCTAGAGAATCTTGGTCAAACTCATGAAAATGAATACGGTAGGGTAAACGAGAACCTGACACACGAAGACTGGTTAAGACAAATGACTTGATCCCTTGAGGTCCATAGATTTCCAAATCTGTCTGCTCTTCATTGGCTTGAAATGCACGGCTAGAAAGGAATCCTGGCAGGCCAAATATGTGGTCTCCATGCAGGTGAGTGATAAAGATTTTGCTGACCTTGCGTGGTCGAATTGTGGTTTCCAGAATGCGATTTTGTGTTCCTTCTCCACAGTCAAAGAGCCAAACTTCGTTAATCTCATCCAAAAGTTTCAGGGCGAGACTTGAAACGTTGCGGGCTTTAGAGGGCTGACCAGCCCCTGTTCCTAAAAATTGAATATCCATTCGATACTTTCTAATTAATCAATATATAACATGGCCGTGCGATTTTCCGATCGGAAATAGCGCTTGCCAGAAAAAGCAGCAGCTTCTTGCAGTAAATCCTCTTGGCTGTAGCCTTTGAGACGTTTACGACCATCCGCCAAGTTTTCCAAATCAGTCAAAGCTGTAAGACTCTCCACGCTAACAACTTCCTCGTCCCCGACAGCCTTCATGTAAATCTTGCCAGACTCCTCAAAGACTAGCTGATGTGGGAAAATTTGCGCAATTTCAAAAAGCAAGTCTTCTGAAATAATCTCTTTATTTTCAGAGAAAATTCGACCCAGACCCTCGCTCTCATAGCAAAAACCAAAGGATTTACCAGATAGGTTAAGACGAATAAAAGGCTTGTTTTCGAGAGTGAAACTTGGCTCAGCATTGTAGAGATTCAGTTCCTGACTAAGTTCTGCAAAATAATCCGTCGCAGCCTCAGGACTTTTTTTCTGGTAGAGTTCTGCAAAATAGGCATTGACAACGCTGGGCGGAGGTGTGATAAGTGCCAACTGCTCCTGCTTTGTTTTACCAGCTAGAAGTTGATCCAGATAGACCTTATCCAGACTTGTATAGCCCCCATATTTTAGAGCCAAGGTTTTGATATCAGTCATAAAATTCTTCTAACCTCCATTTATTTTTCTCGGAAATGTAGCCTGTAATAACTTCTCCATCATCTTGGTAGTCACGATCTTCCAGAATCGCTACACTTTCCAAATCATGAATCTTGTAGGATTTTGAAAAAGGCACGCGCAGGGTAAAGGCTTCAAAAATCTCCTTGATTTTCTCTAAAAACAAAGCCTGCAAGTTTTCACGACTATCCTCAGACTTTGCAGAAATGAGGGCGTATGGCGTTTGGGTAGGCGTGAAATTCTCCACCAAATCCGCCTTATTATAAAGAGTCAGTCGAGGAATATCTTCCATATCCAAGTCTTTCATAATGGACAGGACTGTTTTTTCATGCTCCTCGTGGTAAGGATTGCTGGCATCGATAACATGAACCAGAAGGTCTACATGCTTGCTTTCTTCCAAGGTTGACTTGAAACTAGACACCAACTCTGTCGGCAAATCTTGGATAAAGCCAACAGTATCAGTTAAAGTCACTTGGAGGTTTCCCCCCAGGTGGATACTCTTAGTCGTTGCATCTAGAGTCGCAAAGAGTTCGTCCGCTTCATACTGAGTCTTACTGGTCAAGGTGTTCATGATGGTTGATTTTCCAGCATTGGTGTAACCAATCAAACCAATCTTAAAGGTGCTTGACTCCAGACGTTTTTCTCTGACAGTCGCCCGATTTTTCTCAACCACCTTGAGCTGGCGCTCGATATCCGTGATTTGATTGCGAACGCTACGACGGTTCAGCTCCAGCTGACTTTCACCAGGTCCACGGGAACCAATTCCCCCTGCCTGACGGCTGAGCATAATTCCCTGACCAACCAAGCGGGGCAAGAGATATTTTAGCTGGGCTAGGTGGACTTGGAGTTTCCCTTCATGGCTTCGAGCTCGCATGGCAAAGATATCCAAAATCAACTGCATACGGTCAATGACCTTAACACTGAGAACTTCTTCTAGATTGACATTTTGCCTTGGGGTCAGACGGTTGTTGACGATGACAGTGGTGATTTCTTCTGCATCCACCATGAGCGCAATCTCTTCCAACTTACCAGAGCCGACGAAGGTCTTGGAATCATATTTTTCACGTTTTTGTCTGTAGATATCTACAACGACTGCCCCAGCTGTCTTAGCTAGACTGGCCAATTCTTTCATGGAGAGGTCAAAATTGTCCATGCCCTGCAATTCCACACCAATCAGCAGGACTCGCTCCTCTTTTTTCTCCGTTTCAATCATCTAAAAACTCCTCTATCTGGCTTAAAATGCAATCTTTTACACCAGTTTCTCCAATCTGATAAAAGGCGACCTGCATACGATTACGGAACCAGGTCAACTGACGCTTGGCAAAACGACGAGTCGCCTGTTTGAGACTCTCACTGACTTCTTCCAAGGTCTGCTCTCCACGGAAGTAAGGAAAGAGTTCCTTGTATCCAATCCCTTTAGCAGCCTGCACATCTGGATAATGGTCAAAAAGCCATTTGGCTTCATCCAAAAGCCCAGCCTCGAACATCAAATCCACTCGGTGGTTGATGCGTTCATAAAGCTGACTGCGTTCATCATCCAAGCAGATAATCAGTGGTTCATACAAGGTCTCTTGATTTTCCAAATCCTGACCAAAATGGGCAATTTCCAAGGCACGCATAGCACGACGACGATTAAACTGGGGAATCTCAAGGTCTGCTTGCTCCACCAAATGGGCTAATTCCTCATCTGTATAAGGATCCAAACTAGCCCGATAGGCCAAAATTTCCTCATGAGGAGTCTCCCCACCCAGGTGGTAGCCTTCAAGCAAGCTCTGGATATAAAGCCCAGTCCCACCGGCGATAATGGCTAGCTTGCCACGGCTGTGAATATCCTCAATAGCCATCTTAGCTTCTGAAACAAAATCAAAAGCCGAGTAAGACTCGGTTACCTCTCTAACATCGATTAAATGATGGGGAACAGCTGCCTGCTCTTCTTGACTAGCTTTGGCCGTCCCAATATCAAGTCCTCGATAGACTTGTTGGCTATCTCCACTAACCACTTCGCCATTAAAACGCTTGGCCACTTCAATAGCAAGAGCTGTTTTTCCAACAGCAGTCGGTCCAACAATCACAATTATTTTTGTTTTCATCTTTTTTCCTTGAAAAATTCCCATTTTTTCGTTACTATTATTATAACACAAAAAGGTCAGTCAGAAAAATGTGACCTCTTGAGGAGGCTGGCTGGTATAGAATATAAAGGAGGAAGACTCATGGCTAAAGGATTCGCTAAAGGTCTTGTAACAGGTGTCGCAGGAACTGTCGCTGCAGTTGCAGGTGCAGTATACGCATTTAAAAAGAAAGTGATCGAACCAGAAGAGCAAAAAGCAGCTTTCATCGAAGAAAACCGTAAAAAAGCAGCTCGCCGCCGCGTATCACGTTAAGAACAAAAGAAGTTGGGATTCATTGTCTCAACTTCTTTTTTCTATTCTTTTAAATAGCTAGGTCAAACTTCAACTGTGGCTTGACAGGGTCATAATCCACCAACTCAAAATCTTCTGCTTTGATATCAAAGAAATTGGTCCCATCTGGTACATTCAAGACCAAACGAGGTTGGCAGTTTGACGGCTCACGACGAAGCAATTCCTGAGCTTGTTCAAATTGATTGTCATAGATATGGAGGTTGTTGATAAAGTAGAAGAACTTTCCAACCTTCCAGCCAAAATGCTTGGCAATCATCATTTGAAGAGCCACATACTGCATAGCATTGATGTGGTGGGCCACCAACATGTCATTCGAACGCTGGGTCAAGGTCGCATCCAGATAGATTTCCCCATCTACACGGCGGACATCAAACATGGTCTGAAAGGCACATGGAAGGAGGCCCTCTGTCTCCTCAAAAGCTTGGTAATCCCAAAGGGAGATGATGTTTCGGCGGTTCCAAGGGTTGGCTTCCAACTGTTTGAGAAGCTTATTGATAATATCGTGTTTCTTAACAACGGCACCATAGCGCTCACCAATGGTTCCTGTATCTCCCACTTCCCAGTCATTCCAGTAGTGAACATTGTACTTGTCATTGAGAACTTCTAGGCTATTAGACTGGTCTTGGTAAATCCAGAGCACTTCCTTGATGGCGGATTTAATAGCGATAGGACGCAAGGTTGTGATAGGAAATTCCCCTTTTGCCAAGTCATACTCTGCAAAGGCACCCGTTACGTATTTGGAGTTGGCAACTGTCCCATCCTTGTACTTGGGACGGGCTTGTTCAGAAAAGACACCGTCTTTGAGGATTCGTTCAATATTCTCTTTAAAAATCGTATCTGCTTTTGTCATTCTCTCTCACCTCATTTATTGTCCTAACTAGTATAGCATAAAAAAAGAAAGGAGGAAAATCACTCGCTTCTGGAAAGCAATTTTCTCCTTTTTCTATCTTATTGCAATACAAGTGATGCTGCTCCGATAACTCCAGCGTCATTTCCTAGAGTTGCAAGAGCTAATTTAGTAGTTGTGCGTACTTGTGGGAAGGTATTTTCATCGTAGACTTTTTGAACACCTTGTAGAAGGAATTCTCCTGCAGCTGACACACCACCACCGATGACGATTGTTGATGGGTTTAGGATTGAGCCAATGTTAGCACAAGCGATTCCCAAGTAACGTGAGAAGTTACGGTAAACGATCAAAGCAAGGTCGTCTCCTTCTTTTGCCAAATCAAAGACAGTCTTAGCAGTTACTTCTTCTCCGTTATCAATCAAACGTTTCAAGGCTGCATCGCCTTCGTATTCATCGGCATAACGACGAGTCAAGTTGACAATTCCTGTTGCTGAAGCAACTGTCTCAAGGCAACCTTTCTTACCGCAGGTACATGCGATTGGTTGGTCAAAGTCAACAGTGATGTGGCCAAGCTCACCTGCTGCACCAGCAACACCGTGAAGCAATTTACCTTCTGCAACGATACCGCCACCAACACCAGTTCCGAGTGTCATAAAGACAACATCTGGTTGGTTATCACCAGCACCCATCCAGCGCTCACCGAGAGCGGCCACGTTGGCATCATTATCGATGAAAAACGGAATGCCCAAGGCTTTTTCAATCTTTTCTTTAATTGGTTGAAGGGTTTTCCAGTTGAGGTTGTAGGCACCAATAACAGTCCCTTTTTCACGGTCAACCACACCTGGTGATCCCATCCCAATTCCTTGGAAGTCCGCTGCTGCCAATCCAAGCAAGTCCAAACGATGCTGAATAGACTCAATCATATCATCTACAATGTGGCTTCCTTCATCCAAAATATTTGTCTTGATAGACCATTTTTCTTGGATTTCTCCCTCTTGAGTTAAAATTGCAAATTTGATAGAAGTTCCACCAAGGTCAATCCCAATAATCTTTTGACTCATTATATTCTCCTTTTTAATTATGAATTAATTGAAAATGCTTACAGTACTAGTATAACAAAATTCACTCATTTATGCAAAGGTTTGCATTAACTTTCTAGATTTTATCCTTACTTATGGTTTCCAGAGACCTGAAGCATCTACATAATAACGGCCTCCATCAACTCGCTCATTTTTAGCCATTTTACCATCTGATTTCAAATAGTAGTTTTCTTGCCATGCATTGCGAGCATAAGAACCATCTGATTTCAAGTAATACCAGGCTTGGTAAGAAGAGTCATAAACCCACTCACCTTGTGCCATTTTACCGTTTGATTTAAGGTAATAATCTCCTTGCCATGCATTTTTTGCATAAGAACCATCTGATTTCAAATAATACCAAGCTTGATAAGAAGAGTCATAAATCCATTCGCTCTGTGCCATTTGACCATCAGCTTTCAGGTAATAGCTTCCCTGCCAAGCATTTTTCACTGGATTTCCATTTCCGTCAAAATAATACCAAGCGCCGTCCTGCTTAACCCAACCACTTGCTGTTGCTGAACTTGTGTCGGTTTGAGTTGTAGCCGCTTGTTTTGCTTTAAAAGCACCCTTAGGGGCATTTTTCAATTCGCAAGCCACACCATCATGATCGCGGTCTAACTTGGCAGAATAACCAGGTTCTCCCTCGTGAATATCCGAGTATCCATTCGCCCAAGCTTCTTTACAACTAGAAAAATGAATGTTTTCTTCTGCTAACACAGGTTGTGAAAACAAAGCCAAAACTGGCAATGTTACCAGACTCATTTTTAAAAATAGACGTTTATTCATTTCTTTCTCCTATAACGATGTTATCGATTTCACTATTATTATTATTTTATCAAACTTATTTCAGCAATTCAAGGAAAGGTTTAATCTGTTCAGCAAACTCTTTTGGTTTGGCTCTATTCAAGACATGAGGACCGTCTGGTATAATCTGAAATTGAGATTCTGATATTAGTTTATGAAGACTTCTCATAGAACTAAGATTCGGTTTATCTTTGCTGCCACAAATTAGTAAGGTTGGATAGGGGCAAATCCCTGCTATATCCGTTAAATCAAGTGTCTTCAATTCTTTGGAAATACCTATTATAAAAGTCTTGTCTGCCCCCTGTTTTTCAAATACCCTTTTGGGAAGTAGTTTAAAAATCAGCAACTGAAGATAAAATAGGATATTACCGGACAGTTTAAGTGGACATCCTGATAGAACCAAAGCTCGGAGATTTGGTAAATCATAACTGGAAAGTTCTAGTGCCAGGGCAGCACCTAAGGACAAGCCGATCAAAATAAAAGGTTCTGTCTCTTGAGCTAGATGCTGATAAACTCGCTCCTTAGCTTTTTGATAGCTACTAACTCCAGAAGGAAATAAGTCGATAGCCTCAGAAGGATAATCTGTCAGTAGATTCCGAACTTCTTTCCAACTCTCTGCTGACTGCCCTAAACCGTGTAAAAATACCAGTTTCATCTAGTTCTCCTCTAGGCTTAATTCATACAAGCCTCTCACTGCATTACAGCCGTAAACAGCTTCTACTTGGGCTAAGTCTGCCAAGGTCAAGACTTTCTCTTCTACTTGTCCTCTTCCTAGCAAATGCTGACGGTAAATTCCTGGTAAGATGCCAAGTCGGACTGGCGGTGTGTAGAGTTTGCCATCCATTTTCAGAACCAAATTTCCTATAGATGTTTCAAGAAGTTCTCCTGACTTATTGTAGTAAATCTTCTCTTGTTCCCCTAGGCTCAAATGCGGTCGGTGAGTCGTTTTGAAGTAGGTAAATGATTGATCCAAATCCGCTTCCTGAAGGCAAAGTTTGGCCTGACAAAAACTTGGACTAAGAGGTGTTAATACTTGGCGATCTACTTCTATCTCTCCAGACTTGTCTAGAGAAATTCGCAAGCGGTAGTCTTGATCAATGTCACAGGACTGACACTCTTCCTCTATCTTTTGTCTTAAGTCTTCTGCATCATAAGGAAAGGCAAAATATCGACTAGCTTTTCTCAATCTTTCCAGATGTTGTTCCTCAAACAGCAAGTTCTTCTGGCTGATTTTTCCAGTAGTAATCAGCTGAAAACGAGCTTGTTTACGATAGAGAACAGCTGCCTTTTGATGAACTTCACGGTATTCAGATTCCCAAGTACTATCCCATGTAATACCTCCGCCAACTCCATAGATGGCTTTTTCTTTATGCAGTTGAATGGTCCGAATAGCAACATTAAAAATTCGTCGTCCATTTGGAAGCAGGAGACCAATGGTTCCACAGTAGACTCCGCGCGGTTGTGGCTCCAAGTCCTTTATAATCTCCATAGTCGCAATTTTGGGAGCTCCCGTTATGGAACCACAAGGAAAGAGAGAACGGAATATTTCAACAAGGTCAACATCCTCTCGCAACCGACTCTTGATGGTCGAAGTCATCTGCCAGACAGTCGAATATTGCTCCACTTGACACAAACGCTCCACATGCTCACTTCCCACTTTAGAAATTCGGTTCATATCGTTGCGCAAGAGGTCCACAATCATCATATTTTCAGAGCGATTTTTGGGGTCTTGTTCCAACCAACTGGCCTGCTCCAAGTCTTCTTGGTCAGTCATGCCACGCTGAGTCGTTCCCTTCATTGGTCGCGTTGTCAACTCGCGGCCATTTTGCTCAAAAAAGAGCTCTGGGCTCATGGAAATCACTGCCATCTCATCATGTTCAACATAAGCATTGTAGCCTGCCTCCTGCTCTACCACCATACGATTGTAGATGGCAAACGAATTGGCGCTTAAATCTTGCTTGAGTTGGACGGTGTAGTTGACCTGATAGGTGTCTCCCTGCCGCAAATGATGGTGAATCTGAGCAATCGCCTTTTCATAATCCTCTGCAGAAGTTACTTCCTGCCAGTTTGATGGCAAATCAACCTCATCATAAGCCAGAGGAATAGGGGAAGTTTCTACGCTATCATGAACGGTAAAATATAGCAGATACTCTGCCAGTAAAGGAGCTTTATGAACTGCTAATTTCTCCTCAAAAGCAGGTGCAGCCTCGTAGCTGACATAGCCCACCACATAATATCCTTGCTCTTGGTAGCTTTCCACTTGTGCCAGCAAATCTGCCACTTCTGCTACATCTCTCGTTTTTAACTCTTTAATCGGCTGGGTAAAGATGTATCTCTCTCCCAAAGCCCTAAAATCAATCACTGTTTTTCTATGCATACCTTAAGTATAGCACAAAATAAGAAAACCCTCATCCGCAAAGCAGATGAGAGATTTCAATTATTTAAAGATTGAAGTTTTAAAGCTATTTGTTTGTTGAAGAAGTTTCTTGAAGATTTTCTCTTTAAGGGAAACAGTATTATCAAATTTAACTGATCCGTTACTTAAAGTAGATTTATCTTTTTCAACAACTTCAGCAAACGCACGTTTTAAGTCATCGTAGCTACTGTATGTAGTACCATCGATTGTAACTGGGTTAAATCCTGCTTTCGCTTTATCAACAACTTCTTTGAAGTATTCTTTCTTCCAATCTTCTAGAGTATTAAATTTACCATCAGAAACTTTCTTAATGATAAAGTCATCACCTAGGGTAGCATGACCTGCTTGTTTAGACTCATTTTTCAGCATGTTAGAAGCGTAGTTTAAGAATCCTTTTTCATATCCAAAGTAACCCCACATACGGAAGGTGTTATGTTTGAATGACATTGCTCCTGGAGCTCCTTCACTCGTATTACCACCATAGATACCAGCTGTAATTGGTACAGTTACATAGGCAGAGCCAAATCCAGTTGGATCATACTGACCATTACCAGGACCGTGTTTGGTCATGAAGTTTTTCTCTACTAAGTCGTTAACAGATGTTAAATTATATTCTTTTTCTTCTGTATTTAAATCTCTAACGTTATCGTATTGGTTCTTTGTATTAGCTCCACGAAGTTTCTTATCTACTTTCTTGAACCAAGCGTTGTTTAGTTCTTTACTGCCTTTATCAATGACAGCTTCTCCTTCAAGGTAATCAAGAAGCATGAGGGTATCATTGAAACCTTTCATGTAATGATCGATTTCAGCGCGAGAAGTAAGGTCATTTGGATTTGTGTTGTACCATTGATTTCCATCGTTTGGACGTTCGTAGGCCATGTTCAATCCTAGTGCTTTAAAGTCACCGTTTGGACTTGTTTCAGCAGGTGATTGTAACATACCTTGTGCGAACGCCTCTAGGTCAGTACCTTCACGGTGTCTTGAACCACCTAGGTAAACCATGCGGTCATTTACGTGAGTCGTTTCGTGAGTGAAGGCTGAGATACCAAAGTCACTAATCATATCAGTAACCATGAAGAAGACTGAATCATCCTTGTAAGGGTTACCGTAAATACGAGCTACAGCTCCCATGCGCCAGTCAGTTGCATGATAACGACCTGTTGGTCCATATAATTCACGTACTGGCGCAACATCTTTACCACTAGCAGTATGTCCGTATTTATCTGTGCTGATTCCTTTATAGTTTTGGTTATCTAACACAGGAGTTGGTACCATGTTGTTGCTCTTAAGTAGTTGATTACGAACTTTATCTAATGATAGACGAGACCAGAAGTCTAGGTAATTTTGTTGACCTTTTGCTACTTTATCGATTTCAGCTTTGAATGCTTCGCGTTCTTCTGCAGTATTCTTACCGTATTTTTCAAAGGAACTGTATGCCATAGTGTTATATGTTGAGATTAAGAACATATGTGCATCTTTTAAATTCAAAAGTGGCAGAATCATCTTACCATGCATGTCGTTGTTTAATCCCTCGTAGGCTCTGTGTTTCTTATCAGCAAATTCAGGAGTTGTTGTTTTAGGTTCAACGATATATACATTATCTTTAGTTGCTTTTATGAACCAATCATTTAAGTCTGTATCACTTGTGAAGAGACGCATGTTATAGTCTAAGAAACTATTCAACTCGCCTATACCGATAACTCCACCGATCGTTTCGCGATAAGCTTCTAAAGTTCTATCACCTTTAATGTTACTTTCTTTCGAACCAACCTTAATCAAGAAGTCTAACACACCAACATTCTTACCGTAGAAGTCAGGTTTGAATAGCATTAATTCTTTAATATTAAAGTCATCGAATTTAACTCCGTAGTATCGGTTGAGGTAAGACAAACCAAGAAGAACTGCGGCCTTATTGTCATCGATTTTCTTAATCAAGGCACGTTTTGCAGCTTCATCTGTGTTCAGTTGATGATCTTCATTTTCTACTAACTTCGTAACGAATTGAGTAAGATTATCTTTAACATACTTGAAGCTTTCTTCTAGGTACAAGTCCTTAATTGCATTGACTTTGTTAGGACCAGTTCTACCCAAGTGTTGGTAAATCGGGTCAGATTGCAATTCAACAGGGCTTAATTTGCTTTCAATAGCACTGATTAAGTCAGCACGATCTTTAACAACAATATTTGGTGTGTAAACAACTTCACCAAGCTCAGTGACACTGTATTCTTTCACTTGTTTAACTTTAGATTCTTTCTGTGAAATTGTAAAGATGTCTTTTGTCTTATCTGCGTAGTGAACCAAAATATGGTCAGCATCTGTAAGGTCTGTGACAAAGTCATTGCCTTTCATCGCCGTTACAGACAAGACTTCTTTCGTTAATAAATTTGATCCAGCTGGAATCTTGTTCCCTTGGTTGACAATCCATTCTTTATTGTAGAATGGTTGAAGTTTTTCGATGTTACGGTAAGCAAGCTCACGGTCTGCATTGTAATCTTGAGTATCTTTGTAAGTATCAGCTTTTGGTTTGACTAGGTTCAGTTTATTTGTAACTGGATCATTAATCGTATACTCATGAGCAGTAATACCCATATTAGCAAATTTCGCTAAAGCATCTGCTTCTGAAATACCTTTAATTTGCTTAGACTTTTTATATGATGATAAACCTGTTGCAACATCCGTTACATAGAAGTTATTCTTGAAGTTATCAAATCCAAAGTATGAATCCCCTGTATCTACTGAGCTTGCTCCGTACATGATTTCACCATTGGTTACTTTCATCATACTTACGTTATTTTCTACCCAACCCCAGTCATAGTTTTCATGGATCAACCCACCACTTTGACCATGGTTTTTAAGAGTCATCGTACCTTTAATAAATGAATTCTTCAATCGACCACGTTGCTTGAAGTCATTTGGATTTCCACCATGGTTAACCTTAGCGACAAGTCCACCAACCTTAGCATTATTAGCGACAATATTTCCATCGAAATAAACGCTATCCGTGTTACTTCTCCAGCTTTCGCTAACAAGTCCACCAGACCACCAGCCTTTATCACCAACACTTGTAACATTCCCAACAAAGGCGACATTACGCATATCTGCTTCATCCAGTTTGTTGACCATACCCGTAACGTCATTATTTCCCACTACATTACCAGTTACTTTAATGTTTTCAATGGTTGATTTTTTAAACATCTCACCAAGAGGAGCCACTTTATTTTCTCCTGGCAAGTTAATATTAACATTACCGAGATTAATATCATGCACATGCGCATTTTCAACTCTAGCAAATAGTGGACGTTCAAGGTTATGAATTGTAAATCTTCCGCCATCATTACTTAGTAATTTACCTTTGAATGTTGAAGTTACGTAAGATTTACCATTCCCTTTTACATTTGCTGCATTCAAGTCTGCACCAAGTTTGAACTCACCCGTTGGATTAGCTTGCATATCTTTTACAAGCTCGTTGAAGTTGTAGTAAACTTTACCTTCTTTTGATTTTTGTTTTTCAAAATAATGAACATACTCTTCACTTAGTGTATCATCAGCTCTACGTTGAACTAAGTCTGGTGCTTTTGCTACCACTTTGTACAATGTTTTTCCATCAACAACAACTTCTTCAACAGAACTTACCGCAAGTCTTGTTGTTTTGTTATCATGAGTTGTCACTCGTAAATAAAGCGGAGCAACATCAGCTGGTTTTTCTGTCAGCAAACTAGTGTCTGTTTCGTTACCATCAGCGTCCACACTCATCAAGCTTGTTTCTTTGATGTTTTTGATTTCAACTTTTTTGAGGTCAATTCTTAGAGGTTCTTCCTTAAGAACTTCTTCCTCATCACCCTCACCACGGTCATAAACCATCTTCGTTTCAAGTTTATAATCCTTGTAGTACTGCAAATCTGTCAGGGTAGTTGTCAAGTCGTCTGGTGAAACATTCAAGGTTTTGATAATTTCATCACCTTTTTTCAGAGTTAAGATAATAGATTTAATGGCTGCCTTACTTGGATTTTCTAGACTATACTTAACATCTGAAGTCCGTTTCAAATCCTTAGGCTCAACTGCTGTGATAGTCAATACTGGTTTGTCAAAGCTCTTGGTACCACGTTTCAAAATTTTGTCTTGAGGTGCCTCAAGGATTTCCTCTGTAACTTTTGGAGCGTCCTCTGTTTTAACTCCCTTAATGGTATTAAAGGTCTTGGTGATTTTTTTCTGGCCTTCTTTTCCTTCTTGAGCTACAACTTCTAAGCCTTTTTTCAGTTGGTCATCTTCTTTAACAACTTCCTTAAATGGAATCTTTTCAAGACTTTCTTCTACAAGAGTTCCTTCAATTGGTTTTGTCCCACGACTTACCTGTTGATTTACAGGCTCCTTGGTAACTTCTGTGCTAGTTGAAAGAACTTGGTCAGTTTTAACACCTTCTACTGTTTTATAAGTTGTTTTAGTAACTTGACTACCTTTTTCACCATTTCTTATGACAGTTTCTTCGTCCGTATACTTGGTTGGATCCTCTGTCGTTTCAGTTTTGTAGTCTAGGTCTGTAGTCAATGTTTCAACAAGGGTTCCCTCAGTTACTTTATACTCAGGTAACTGTTCTTGTACAAGGGCTTGTCCTGCTTTACCTTCCTCTTGTGTACCTTTTACTTCAACTGGAGCTTCTGGCAATTCTGGCTGTGTTAGAGCTTGTCCTGCCTTACCTTCCTCTTGAGTTCCTTTTGCTTCTACTGGAGCCTCTGGCAATTCTGGTTGTGTTAAGGATTGACCTGCTTTACCTTCTTCTTGGGTTCCTTTTGTTTCAACTGGAGCCTCTGGCAATTCTGGTTGCGTTAAGGATTGTCCTGCTCCACCTTCTTCTTGGGTGCCCTTTGTTTCAACTGGAGCCTCTGGTAATTCTGCTTGTGTTAAGGATTGTCCTGTCTTACCTTCTTCTTGTGTACCTTTAGCTACTTGGTGAGTTGGTTCAGCTTGTGGTACTGGAGTTGGAGCAGGTTGCTCAACTTTCTTAGTTCCGACTGCAATGACTTGCGAAACAGGATTTTGGACTACTTGGTCTTGGATGACTTCTCTAACTTCTTGACCGTTGACCATCGATACTTTAGTTACAAGACGACGCTGACCATTTACTCCGGCTGCGACGATACGAGTCTGTCCTTCTGCTAGATTCGCATCTGGACTTGTGACTGTTTCAAAAGGAATCTCTACCAAGCTCTCTTCCTGTCTTGTCTGAGGCTTCTCAGAAACTGGTTTTGCTTCAACCGCAGGAGCAACTGGAGTCTCTACTACAGGATTCTCAACGATAGTTTCTGGAGCAACAGCAGGTCTTTCTTGAACGACTTCAGTTTTCTCATTTTCTTTTGAACTTTTCTTTTCCACTGGCAACTGAGGCTTTTCTGCCGAAGCTGGTATTGATGGATGGAGTTCCGCTTCCTTAAAGTAGCCAATATACTCATAGCCATCAATGTGGATAATCCCTTCAGCCAAGCCCTCATGTGTAGTGGCTGAAATAGTTTGGTTATAAGAAAGCAATTCTTTATTTTCAAATGCGAATGTCCCATAAGGTACAAAGGTGCTGGCTCCTAAAGAACCAATCAAGAGAACACCTAGAACTTCTCTACGACCTTTTTTAGACACCAAAAAGACTGCTAGAGAAGCCGTTGCCAAGCCAAGACCTGCCAAAGCTAGTTCCTTACTTCCTGTATAAGGAAGTTGTTGACTGTTAGTTGCCTTCTTACGATAAACTACATAAAGAATATCATCATCTTGAAATTCTGTAGGAACTTCATGGTGAATCAGGGCTTTTTCAGACTCGGTCAATTCCTGCTCCGCCAAATAACGGTAATGAACACTATGAGCACCGCCGACTTCATTGGCTTGAATCTTATCTACTGAAAGGGTACTGGCACCAAAAAGGAAGGCCCCGATGGCTACAGGACCTACCCCAACAGTTAGCTTACGAATGGAATATTTGGTGATTTTTTCTAGTTGTTGTTTTGTTTTTTTCATTCTCACGACTTTCTGATAGAATCTTGTGGATAATGCGCACGCGCACCTCCAATTAATTTTGGACGGCTAGCAAGAGCCGTTACATGGGCATGCCCAATTTCTCTCAAAAGAGGGCGAATCGGAACCTGAACATGCTTGACATGCATACCAATTGCAGTGTCTCCGATATCCAATCCAGCATGAGCCTTGATAAATTCAACCTCAACTGGATCTTGCATAAACTTGAAGGCTGCCAACTGACCTGAACCTCCTGCATGAAGGGTAGGAAGGACACTGACCATTTCCAGACCAAACTGCTCTGCCACCTGACGTTCAACGACGAGGGCCCGATTGACATGTTCACAACCTTGAACGGCTAGATGAATTCCATTTTCTTCTAGGATATCTAGGATGGTCTTCACAATGATTTCCCCAATTTCTTGGCTGGATTCCTTGCCAATCTGACCACCTATCACTTCACTAGAAGAAAGGCCCAAAACAAAGATAGATCCTTGCTTCAAATTGGCCTTTTCTAATACATCTTTTACAATCTGGCTTGTTTCTATTTGAATGTCTTTTTCCTTCATACTTGATACCTCTTTTGTCACTATCTATCATATCGTTTTTTCTACGTTTTAGCAAGATAGACAACCTAGAAAGCTTGCCCAATTACGCATAAAACTCCCAGAATTGACTGGGAGTTAGCTAGTTTCTATTCTATTTATGTATATTTCAACTGTCGTACCTTTTGAGGGGGCAGAATCGATTTTCATCTGGTAATCTTCTCCAAAATGAAGTTTGAGCCGTTGATCAACATTTTGAAGACCAACTCCCCCACGTTTGAGTTGACTTTGACTACTATCACTAGTAGCTTGGAAGCCAACTCCATCATCCTCAATACGGATGACCAATCCTGAATCCTGTTTCTGAACAGAAACTCTAATATGTCCCTGACCTTCCTTTTCCTTAATGCCATGGTAAAGAGCATTCTCTACAAGAGGTTGTAGGACCAGCTTGGGCAAAACTAGCTTATCAAAGGCAGGATTTTCATCAATCTCATATTCCAGCTTATCTCCATAGCGTTGTTTTTGGATAAAGAGATACTGGCGGACATGATTGATTTCGTCAGACAGGCAAATCAAGTCCTTGCCTTGATTGAGCGCCAAGCGGAAGTAGGTAGCCAAGGACTTGGTTACCTGCACCACACGCTGACTATCCTGAAATTCAGCCATCCAGATGATGGTGTCCAAGGTGTTATAGAGAAAATGCGGATTAATCTGGCTTGATAAAGCTTGAAGTTGGTACTGACGGGTCGTTTCTTCCTGCTTGCGAATATCCGCCATCAGCTGATCAATCTGATCCAGCATGGCATTGAACTGACGAGTCACTTCTCTCAGTTCATGGGCACCAGTTTCCTTGGCACGAAGATTCTGATTACCAGAAGCAATCTCCAGCATGGTTTCTCTCAAGTCATTCAGAGGAGCAATCCAGCGTTTAAGACTAAACCACACCAAACAGAGACAGGCCAGAAGAGAGGTAACACTGGCCCCAAGCAAGGTCCACATGAGTTGACTCCGAACCTGGTCTAACTTCTCCAGCGAAGACACGCCAAGCACCGTCCAATCAGTTCCTGCTATCTTTTCCTGACTAACGTAGGATTTGTGATCTGGAGTATAGCCCTGCCCTGTCTCAATATAGGGTTTCATGGCCTCCATTTCGCTAGACGAACTATAAACTGTGTGTTGAGGATGATAAACAAATTCACGGTTTTCATTGATAATAAAGGCAAAGCCCTGCTGACCCAACTGAAGTTGATTTAGATAGGCTTCCAGAGTTTCATAAGAAATATCCAAACGAAGCACGCCCAAATTAGCTCCCTTCGCATCAACAAGTTCTTGAGTGACAGAAATGACCCACTGACTATCTGATTTACGAGCTGGAGTCAAAACGGGTATGGCTCCCTGATGAATGGCCTTTTGGTACCAATCCTCAGCCATCATATCAGAGGAAGTTTTCATCTGCACACTGTCATCTGTAGAAATGACTTGACCGGATTTGGTCACCAGCACAATAGTTTTTAAATCCTGATCTGCCTTTAAAATGGTCAAAAACAGATTTCGGATTCCCTTGACCTTGTCTTGACTGGGATTCTCAGCATAGGCTAGGACATCCGTCTGCTGGGTCAAACTAGTTGAGGTGGTTTCTAATTTTTTGATATAAGACTGGATAAAGTGGCTAGTCTGGCTGATAGTCGTTTGGCTATTGCCTTCAATGGTAGCCTCAATGGCTGAAGAACTAGATTGATAATAGAAAGTCCCAACCAGAGCTAGGAGAATGAGAAAGACCAGAAAGATGGAAATAACCATT
The DNA here is from genome assembly GCF_946190285.1 of Streptococcus mitis. GTDB lineage: Bacteria > Bacillota > Bacilli > Lactobacillales > Streptococcaceae > Streptococcus > Streptococcus mitis_CP. The sequence goes on from NZ_CAMHZX010000001.1 coordinate 695,573, forward strand.
CTGACTAGGAGAGAAGAACGTTTCATCGACCTTCCCCCTTCTTAAACTGACGAGGTGTCACACCTGCAATCTGTTTAAAACGTTGGGTAAAATAGTTCATATCTTCAAAACCAACCTTCTCTGCGATCTCATAAATCTTCAGATCTGTAGTTAAAAGCAAGAGTTTGGCTTGTTTGACACGTTCTCTCACCAGATAATCCTGAAAAGGCAGGCCTAACTCTTTCTTAATCAAAGAACTCAGATAGGTCGGACTAAAGCCCAAGTCACTAGCCAAAGATTTTAAACTAAATTGGCTATCAGCCAGATGGGACTGGATTTTCTGGGCCATATTTCCTTCAAACTTATCGGTCAGTAAATCTTGTAACTGCTCTTCCTTTTCTTCCTTATCCAACTTTTGCTTGATTTTCCCCAGCATTTCCTCAATATCCTGACGAGAAAAGGGTTTGAGTAGGTAGTCATCTACACCTAGTTTGACAGCAGACAAGGCATAATCAAAATCATCGTAGCCTGTTAAAAAGACCAAATGCACCTGAGGATAGGTTTCTCGGACCAGACTGGCTAACTGGATGCCATTTAGCTGAGGCATGTTGATATCGGTTAAAATGATATCTGGAACCTGTTTTTGTATCAATTCCCAAGCCTGCCTTCCATTTTCAGCTTGACCGATGATTTCCATATCGTAGGCTGCTACATTAACCAGTTTGGTCAAGCCTTGTCTTACCAGATATTCATCTTCTACGATTAAGATTGTATAGGTCATGCTTCTCTCCTTTGTCACTTACTAGTATCAGTATAGCAAAATTCTCCTCTAACTGCTTAGGAAAGCCCTCTTAATCAACATAATCTAGTAAATAAGCGTAACCTTTTTCTTCCATTTGATCTTTGGGAATAAAGCGGATAGAGAGACTATTAATACAGTAGCGCAAGCCCCCCTTGTCCTGAGGCCCATCTGTAAAGACATGACCAAGGTGAGAATCTCCAACTCGGCTCCGCACTTCCATGCGTGTCATATTATAAGACTTATCTTCCTTGTAGGTGGCGACATCTGGACTGATTGGTTGGGTGAAACTAGGCCAACCACAACCAGACTCAAACTTGTCCTTTGATGAAAAGAGGGGTTCGCCAGTTGCTACATCCACATAGATACCAGATTCAAATTTATCCCAGTAGCGGTTTGAGAAAGCCCGTTCTGTTTGATTTTTCTGGGTAACTGCATACTCCTCAGGCGACAAGGTCTTTTTCAATTCTTCATCGCTTGGTTTGGGATATTTGCTGGCATCGATGACGGGGTAGGCCGCCTGATTAACATTGATATGGCAGTAGCCATTTGGATTTTTCTTGAGATAGTCTTGGTGGTAATCCTCAGCCACTACAAAATTTTTCAAGGTCTCCTTTTCAACTGCTAGAGGTTGATCGTATTTCTTAGCCACCTCATCAAAGACTTGGTTAATCACCTCTAAATCCTTGTCATCTGTGTAATAAACACCAGTACGGTACTGGGTTCCCACATCATTTCCTTGTTTATTTTTGCTGGTTGGATTGATAATGCGGAAATAGTGAAGCAGGATTTCCTTGAGGGAAATTTGATTAGCATCATAGGTGACATGGACAGTTTCTGCATGCCCTGTTTGGTTAATCAATTCGTACTTAGTTGTTTCCCCTCTACCATTTGCATAGCCTGATACGGCATCTGTCACCCCGGGAACGCGTGAGAAATATTCCTCCACTCCCCAGAAACATCCCCCAGCTAGATAAATTTCGTGCAAGTCTGCATCTTTACTAACTTCTGTTTTTTTCACTGTTTTTCCTCCTTGGCTAACTGCCGCTTTCTCAATTTGCGAGCTATCTGTCTGCCCTGCATTTCGCATCAATAGAAAATAGAAACCGCTTATGGCTAGGAAAAAGATTCCTGCCAAGACAAACAATTTTACTTTATCATTCATGACCTTTCTCTACCCCATTTCTTTCAATGTTTTTAAAATCATATTCTTATCCATAAAACCAGGTTGCGTTTTGACCAGCTTTCCTTCCTTGTCTATAAAGGCTTGAGTTGGGTAAGAACGGACACCATAACTTTCCAAAAGTTTGCCTGACGGGTCAATTAGAACTGGGAAATTTTTATAATCCAAGCCCTTGTACCAGTTCTTAAAGTCTGCTTCTGCTTGTTCCCCCTTGTGTCCAGGAGAGACCACTGTCAAGACCACATAATCATCACCAGCATCTTTAGCAATTTCATCCGTGTCAGGAAGACTGGCTAGACAGATGGAACACCAAGAAGCCCAGAATTTGAGATAGACTTTCTTACCCTTATAATCAGATAAACGGTAGGTCTTGCCATCTATTCCTGTCAGTTCGAAATCAGCAACCGCCTGACCTTTAGTCGCAGTTTGCGAGCTGACTTGTTCTGTTTTAGATTGCTCCTTCATAGTAGATTCGTCTGACATATTTTTAGCCGAACAGGCTGCCAAGCAACAGATTGAGCCTACTCCAAGGAGACATGTTTGCCATTTTTTCATTTCTTTTTCCTTTCTATTCAAATAATGTAGTCAAAATGGAAGCATTTCCCAAAAGTACCAAGATTCCCATCACGATAATGAGGAAACCACCCACTTTTTTGAGGGTTCCGAGATAAGGGTGGAGTTTTCGGAAATGTTTCAAAACATAGCTGGAGGCGAGAGCTAGAACCAAAAATGGTAGCGCCAAACCCAGCGTGTAAATCAACATGAGAGCAGCTCCCTGCCAAGCACCTGAGCCACCTGAAGCCGCCAAGGCCAAAACAGAGCCCAGAACCGGTCCCACACATGGCGTCCAAGCAAAACTAAAGGTCAACCCCAGTAAAAATGCCTGACTATAGCCCTTACCCTTTTGCCCCTGTCTCTGTAATTGTAGCCTTCTTTCCTTGTAGAGTCCCTGAAAATGTAAGACTTCCATCTGGTGCAAGCCCAAGAGAATGATAACCGCACCTGTCACATATTGAAACCAAGGGGCATACAAAAGGTCTCCTAAAAAACCAGCACCATATCCCAGTAAGATAAAGATAAAAGAAATACCCGCTATAAAGGCCAGAGTTCGTAATAAACTAACAAGTGAGATTGAAAATTTGCCACTAGAAGCCTGAGCACCATCTTTGTCATCCAACAAGACCCCTGCATAGACCGGTAACAAGGGTAAGATACAAGGAGAAAAGAAGGAAAGAATTCCAGCAAGAAAAACACTGATATAAAAGATTATATTATCCATTGCCTTCCTCCATTCTTTGATTTGATAGGACTATTATAGCCCCAAAACTCCAGAAAAAACAGGGACAATGATAGGGAAAAATAGGAATTTAATCAGGTTATGTAAAAAATGTTGCAAAAAAAGCCAGACAAGGTCTGACTTTGATGGAAACAGAAAAGAAATTTCACTAGTCTTCCCTACTTATCTGATAATAAATAAGGTCCGAAAGATAGCCTTTTCTCTCTACACCATTGGTAATAGTCTTTAGATAGGACATTCCAGCCTTCTCCATGACACGACCTGAAGCTGGATTGAGACTGACATAGCGTGCCTTGACTTCTTGAAAACCTGCTTGAGTAAAACAAAAGTCCAAGACAGCTTTCAAGGCCTCTGTCATCATACCATGACCCCAGTATTTCTTGCCTAGCACATAACCAATTTCACAAGAAGAATCGTTCTCATCTATTGCAACAATGCTGATATCTCCTATCACCTGCTCTGGCTTTTCTTTGAGACAAATAGCCCATTTGTAATAGTTGGGATTTGTATAGGAAGCAACCCAATTACGAATGGAATTTCGAGTCACCTCGACATCAGAATGGGGATCCCAAGTGACATAGGTCAGATTCTCAGCGGATGAAGCCCAATTCTGAAACATGGCTTCTGCATCACTTTCCACAAATCTTCGCAAGATTAAACGATCTGTGTGTAATATTTGCGTACCGATTGCTTTCATGACGCTACCTCGCTTTCTGATAGATGGTTCTATGCCCAACCTCAATTTAGATTTACTTTGCTTTTGAATTTCAAGGTAATAAGCTAAAAAGGTCCCCCGGACCTTCCTCGCTTTCTTATTTCAAGGTGAGAGGCTGAAAACCTCCACTGAAGGTGCCTCGTTTTCCTATTTTTAGACTCGGGGTAAAAAGGTCCCCCGGACCTTCTCTCACTTTCTTATTTCAAGATGAGAGGCTGAAAACCTCCACTGGAGGTTTTCACTCCCAAAAGTCATCAAATACAGTGATTGGTAGGTGGCGTTTGTGTTGACCTTTGTGCCACCAGTTTTCGATTCTTGCTTGGGCTTCTGGGCTGATTGTTTTGCCTTCTAGATAGTCATCAATCTCTTCATAAGTGACTCCGAGGGCTACTTCGTCAGCTAGGCCTGGTTTGTCTTCTTCAAGGTCTGCTGTTGGGATTTTTTCATAAAGTGCTGAGTCTGCACCAAGTTCCTTCAATAGTTGTTTTCCTTGGCGTTTATTGAGGCGATAAAGAGGGAGAATATCTGCACCACCGTCACCAAACTTGGTAAAGAAACCTGTGATATTTTCCGCGGCGTGGTCTGTCCCAATGACCGCTCCACTATGGGCACCCGCAAGGGCATATTGGGCAATCATACGACTACGAGCCTTGATATTGCCCTTGTTAAAATCTGAAACAGGACTACCTGTCGCTTCAACTGCAGCTGTCATAGCGTCAGCTGATTCCTTAATATTCACAACCAAGCTGACATCTGGCTGGATGAAGGCTAGGGCTTTTTGAGCATCTGCTTCATCAGCTTGCACTCCATAAGGCAGACGGACAGCGATAAATTTGTAGCTGTCATCGCCCGTTTCAGCTCGCAGTTCTTCCATAGCTAATTGAGCTAAACGTCCTGCTAAAGTCGAGTCCTGCCCTCCAGAAATCCCTAGTACAAAAGTTTTAAGGAAGGGGTGTTTTTTCAAGTATCTTTTTAAAAAATCAATAGAACGACGGATTTCTTCCTGGGCATCAATCACTGGTTTGACACCCAGCTCTTGGATAATCGTTTCTTGCAAACTCATTCTTCTTCTCCTTCACCAAGGGCTTCCTTGCGCATCTTATCAATCAAGTCCATCTTATCTTGCCATACATCACGCGCCAAATCCACTGGATAGTGCTGCGGATTGAGCACGCGCTTGTACTCATCCCAAAGCTTGTCAAATTCCTTACGAGCATAATCCTGAATCTCAGTCAAGCTAGGCAGGTTGTAAATCAATTTTCCATCTTTGAAGATATCTACCAAGAGAGGCACGGCATCAAAATTACGAACGGTCTTCTTGATGTAGGTATAGGTCGGATGGAACATCTTGATTTCTGTCATGCTGGCAACATCCACACCGTCATAAGTGATATAATCGCCTTCTGACTTGCCTTTTTCACGACTGGTAATGCGCCACACCTGCTTCTTACCTGGCGTGGACACTTTTTCCGCATTATTGGACAGCTTAATCGTATTGCGCATGTTCCCATTTTCATCTTCAATGGCCACAATCTTATAAACTGCCCCAAGTGCTGGCTGATCATAAGCTGTAATCAGCTTGGTACCCACACCCCAGACATCAATCTTGGCCTTTTGCATCTTGAGGTTAAGGATGGTATTTTCATCTAGATCATTAGAAGCATAAATCTTAGCCTCTGTAAATCCAGCCTCGTCCAGTTGCTGACGGACTTTCTTAGAAATGTAGGCAATATCCCCAGAGTCAATCCGCACACCCATAAAGTTAATCTGATCACCCAGCTCACGCGCCACCTGAATGGCAGCTGGTACACCGATGCGAAGGGTGTCATAGGTATCCACAAGAAAGACACAATTTTTGTGGGTCGCAGCATAAGCCTTGAAAGCTTCATAGTCGTTACCATAAACTTGTACCAAGGCATGGGCATGGGTCCCCAAAACAGGAATATTAAAGAGTTTACCAGCACGCACGTTGCTGGTTCCATTGGCACCACCAATCACCGCTGCGCGTGTTCCCCAGATAGCCGCATCCATCTCTTGCGCCCGACGTGTCCCAAACTCCATCAAAGGCTCATCTTCGATGACCGAACGAATACGAGCTGCCTTAGTAGCCACCAAGGTCTGGTAGTTGACGATGTTCAAAAGAGCCGTTTCGACCAACTGACATTGGGCTAGAGGGCCTTCCACCTGCACAATAGGCTCATTAGCAAAAACCAAATCCCCTTCTTGGGCAGAACGAACGGTCAACTCCAACTTGAAATTGCGGAGGTAGTCCAAGAATGCCCCATGATAGCCTAGCGACTCCAAATAGGCAATATCACTATCTGAAAAACGCAACTCTTCAAGATAGCTCACAATTCTTTCCAAACCAGCAAAAACCGCATAGCCATTCTTAAAAGGCTGTTGACGGAAATAAACCTCAAAAACTGCCTTTTTATTGTGAATTCCTTGGTCAAAGTAAACCTGCATCATGTTAATCTGGTACAAGTCCGTGTGCAATGTCAAACTATCATCTGGATACATACTTTTCCTACTTCCTTAACTAGAAACCAATGAAAATTTTCAAGAACTTTCATGTGTTCCAATAAATTAGTACTATTATAACACATTTTAGCTGGATTGAGAAAAGAGTAACAAGCTATTCTCCACTCTCCAGTTCATCCATGTCTTGCTCAAATTTTTTCTGAGCCCATTCGCCATAACTTTTAAGGCCGAGATTACCGATAAAAACCCAAGGAAGGTAAATCAGATAAGTAATGACCCAAGCAGATAAGTATTTAACGTTCAAAGGATTGTGCTGATAAATTTCTATGTTAAGTTGATAATTCTGCAACATCAAAAGAGTCGTAATAGCGAGAGTTACCAGCAAACACCCTAAAATTGTAAAATGAAAACGACTATAGTAGTTCACACCAAAATCTCGAGCACGGCCGAAAAAGTAAGAAGTTCCAATAATGATAGTGATGAGAATCATTCTCGGATTAAAAAGACTTGGTGCTAATACTGCAATCATATAAGATAAAATCAAGAAAGCTATAGAGATATAGAAACTTTCAGCCCCCGCTTTATTGATCAGTTGTTCTTCTCTTTCGTCTAATAATTGATAATAAAAAAATCTATTTTTCATCTTCTTCCTCCCAAAATAGTTGGTCTAATGTTTTTCCTAAGCATCTGCAAATGGACTGGCAGAGGGAGAGACTAGGATTGTATTTCCCAGCTTCAATCAAGCCTATAGTCTGCCTAGTAACGCCCACAGCTTCTGCCAAATCCCCTTGTGTTAAATCACGCTCCACCCGAGCTAATTTTAATTTTAAATTTTTAGCCACTAGCGTCCTCCTTCACATTCTTAAAAAGTTGCACTTCTTTTAAAAACATTATACCATATATCTAACTTAATGCAATATATAAATGTCATTTTGTAATATTTTATTAACAAAAAAACTCTCTATCATATAAAATAGAGAGTGTTAAGTTTAAATATAGGATTTCAAAATATCGACGCATCACTTCTTTTCTTAACCTTACAGACCTTGATTCCCAATTTCTAAGCTGCGATTGTATTGTCCTCAATATCACCTAGAAAGACACAATTTCTAGATTCTAACTAGTATTTATCGAGAATCTACTTAAACGTTACCCATAGCTACCATCATACCTCCATACTTATATAAAGCCCCTCTTTGCTTTATTCTCCTTACAAATCTTTTTGGTAATAAAATCTTTTTCCTGTGTAGGGATAGTCTTGTAAGGTAAAGACTTCCTTGTAGCCATGCCTTTTATAAAAATCAGGAGCTTGAAACTGGTAAGTATTGACAAAAGCAAAACGACAGTTTCGATTCTTAGCTTCAGTTTCTACTTGCTGTAATAGTTTTGACCCGATTCCTTGCCCTCTCAGTTCCTCTTTTACAAATAAATACTCGATTTCTAGCCAATTTCCAAAAGTCTCTGCTATCAAACCTGCCAGGAGATTGCCCTTTTCATCTTCGACATAAAGATTAAGTGGCTCACTTTCAGCTTCTTCTCTTTTTGAACGGTTATAAACACGAATCAGATTCCCTATTTCTTGTGATTTATAGGATTCCTTATTTTCCAATCTAAAGTACATCTAAATCTCCTCAAATACTGTTACAGCTTGATTATAGTCTTATTTCAATAGACTGTCAAACTAGCAAAAACCCACCAACCTAAGCTGATGAGTTTCAAATCTATTTTCTAAATTTCCACTGGCTATAAATACCAAAACCGATAATCCAGATAGCTGATCCGATTGCTCCTACAAAGGTAGACTCTTGTAAAAAGAGGGTCACAAAGACAAAGGCAAAGAAAAGCATGGTTAAAGGATTTAGGAAACGATAATGGGGCATGAGATAGCCATCCGCCATAAAGTCTGGTGACTTGCGATACTTGAGGTGAGCCACCATAATCAAGATATAAATGGCGATATAGACACCGGATGATGATGCCGTAATCAAGGCAAAGGCATCGGAAACCCCTGGCAATACGTTGATAAAGGCTGCTAGGGCAATCAAAACCGCTGAAGCAATGATGGCATTTTGTGGCACGTTATGACGAGAAAGGGTATCTGCCTTAATAGCCTTTAAGAATGGATTTGGCGAATCATGGGCAATCTGGTACAAATGGCGCCCTGTTGAATAAAGGGTTGAGTTAAGAGCAGATGCTGCTGACGTCAAAACGACGAAGTTAATTAAGGCCGCTGCCCACTTGATACCTGCCAATTCAAATACTGTTACAAAAGGAGAATCAGCCGAAGCAAGTTCACGCCAAGGGATGATAGCCATGATGGCTAAGAGAGCACCACCGTAGAAAAAGGCAATACGCAAAGGAATTTCCTTAACGGCTTTTGGCAAGACCTGACGTGGATTTTTAGTTTCAGAAGTCGTTACCCCGATAAACTCAATCATGAGATAGGCAAAGAATACCATCTGGAAGGCCATGACAAAGTTCACTCCACCATTTGGGAAGAGGGAGAAATTGTCGGTAATATTGGCCAAACTTGCTACTCCATGAGGTGTCTTAAAGCCTGTCAAAACCATAAAGACTCCTGTAGCAATCATTGCTAAAATAGCCACAATCTTGACCATAGCAAACCAAAACTCAACTTCCCCAAAGAGCTTCACCGCGATTAGATTGACCAAGGCTAGAATGGTCAAAAATCCAATCTCAATCATCCAGCTTGGCCAGCTAGGGAACCAGAACTGAACATAGTGAGAGATGGCTGTGATTTCCGCCATACCGATAAAGACAACGGATAGCCAATAGGACCAAACTGAGAAATAACCCCAGCCCTTACCCAAATGGCGCGTGATAAAGTTGATAAAGGTATGTTGCTCAGGGTCTTGGTAGAGCATTTCCCCAACCGCACGCATCATGAGGAACATGAAAGCACCAGTAATCATATAAATCAGTACAATGGAAGGACCTGTTAGGCTAATAGAGCGACCCGCTCCCAAAAAGAGTCCTGTTCCGATTGTTCCTGCAATGGCCATAACCTGCACGTGACGATTGGTTAGACCACGCTCCATCTTATTTTTTTTCTTCTTTGAACTCATATAGTCTCCAATTCAATTTAAAATGGAAAAAGGAGTGAGTGAAGCGCACTGCCTCCCCACTCCTTTTTTCTATTTTTAGGCTGTTTTTTCAACCTTCAAGATTTTTACATCATAGCTACCAACAGGTGTTTCAATGGTTGCTGTGTCACCTGTTTTCTTGCCAATCAAGGCTTGTCCAATTGGGCTTTCATTTGAAACCTTTCCCGCAAAGGCATCTGCACCCGCTGAACCAACGATAATATAAACTTCTTCTTCATCCTCACCAATTTCTTGGATAGTGACTGTTTTACCAATCGCTACTTCATCATCGGCAACTGAGTCGCTATTAACGATTTCAGCATAACGGATTTTTGTTTCTAAGCTAGAGATTTGTCCTTCGACAAAGGCTTGTTCATCCTTAGCTGCTTCGTATTCACTGTTTTCAGAAAGGTCACCGTATGAACGGGCAATCTTAATGCGCTCTACCACTTCTGGGCGGCGGACCAATTTCAATTCTTCTAATTCTTTTTCAAGTTTTTCCTTTTCCGCAAGGGTCATAGGATATGTTTTTTCTGCCATTTTTCTCAACTTTCTTTCGATAGTATTGAATCTCTATCTGAGATTCTCATTTTTGTAGTCTTAGTTTGAACTACTATTTTGAGTAAGCTTGCTATTGACGTGTTCAGCTACATTACGATCATGTTCTTCCTGTGTCACTGCGTAATAGACTTTACCATCTGTAACATTGGCTACAAAGTAGAGGTTCTCACTCTTTGTTTGGTTAACACTTGACTCAATCGCGTCCTGACTTGGACTATCTACTGGACCAGGCATCAAACCAGGTTTTGTATAAACATTGTATGGTGAATTAATCGATGTATCAATTCCAGCGTCATCTGCTAGGCTGATATTTTGGCCAAGTTTCCCTTGAGCATACAAGATTGCAATATTGCTTTGAAGTGGCATACCAAGATTCAAGCGGTTGTAGAAGACACCTGCAATCAACTTACGATCTTCAGTCTTAGCACCTTCTTTTTCAACAAGTGACGCAATTGTTAGCAATTCATTGACTGTCAAGTTTTTAGACTTGATTGCACTATAGTGCGGAGTCAAGGTCTTATCCATAGCTGCCAGCATCTCATCAATCAAACTTTCAATAGTTGTGCTTTCCTTGATAGAGTAGGTCGCTGGGAAAAGATAACCTTCCAAACGGTAACGAGCTCCACTTTCTTTCGTTGGCAAGCTTTCAAGTAGGTTTGGATATTTAGCAACTTCTTGACTGATAAAGTTGTCATCTTGAACTTTAGCCAAGAAAGCTTCCGCTGTCAAAGGTTCTTTAAATTCACCTTGTAATTGGCCTACAGCTTGGGCAATTTGCTCAATTGTATATCCTTCTGGAATCGTCAAATCTGCAAGTGAAGGTTCTTGAGGTTCAGGAGTACCACCTTTTTGGAGTTCCTTAATGATATCCTCTGTACTCATGCTCTTTTGCAAATTGTAATATCCAGCCTTCAAATCTGAATAATTTTTATATTTAGCATAAAAAGCAAAAATCACTCCGTGTTTAATCACACCAGAATTTTCAAGTACTGAGCCAATTTCTTGGACATTGGATCCTTCTGGGATTTGAACGGTTACATACTTCTTAGAATTAGCGTCAACTGGTAATAAAGATGACTGGACATATTGATAACCGAAGTAACCACCTGCCGAAATCAAGGCAAGGAAAATCAGTAGAGAAATGAAGAAAGCCTTCAAATGTGATTTTTTCTTCTTAACAGGTTTAACTGTCTCACGACGACTACGACGTGGAGTTTCAGAAATGACTTCAACAGCTTCCGTTTCCATTACTGGTTCTGGTTTTGTTACTTCTTTCTGAGGCTCTTTTTTAGCTTCAGTCTTATAAGAAACAGCTACTCTTGTTGGAGTTACGTTCAAATCTCTTTCGTCCTTTTGTGGACGATTAGTCTCTGGCCCTGGAACCGGTCTTGATGGACTTGCTTCAACTGGTGAAGCTGGAACATCTTGACTAGGGTGACTAGGAACGATTGGAGCTTCCTCTCTTAGTTCCTCCGCCTGTGATGCAGGCACATCTTCACTAGGATGCTGTGGAACACGTGGTGCATTCTCCATAATTTTTTCAACAGCTGATAGGGATGCATTCATCACTTCTTCATCAGCAATTTTTGTGTCAGGGACAGACAAAGCTGATTTTTTTTCATCAAGTTCAGCGGCCTCTTGACGAATCCCTTCATAACGTTTTACTTTTTCTAAATCACGTAAAATCTGCTCTTTAAAGCTTAATTTTTCGTCTTCTCTTGACTTTTCACTCAAAAGTTTATCCTCCTCGTTGACAATCCATAATATTATATCTTAAAAACGAAAGAAAAGCAACCTAGCATGCTTTTCTAGCTTATTTTTTAGCTTCCCAGACCATATCATACCATGTTTCCCCTGCAAAGGTTGACTGGGACTGGCCTTCATTGACAAATCCATGTTTTTCGTAGTAAGTAATGAGATAGTCATGACAGGTTAGGTTAATGCCTTCTCTTTCGTGTTCAAGAGCTAGTTCTTTCAAAGCTGTTAGCAATTTCTGACCTAGTCCTATTCCCTGTGCCTCCTTGGCAATAGAAAGACAGGTCACAGAGATATAGCCACCAGGCTCATGACTATAATCTGCTATCTTTTCTGTAAAAGACTGGTCCTGTAGATGGCGGTGGGGGCCAACTGGTCCCTCTATATACCCCATGATTCTGCCTTCTTTTTCTGCAACCAGAAACGAGGTCTGAATCTCTCGCAAATGCGCCTCAAAAACAGAGAGAGGAATGGCTTCTTCTATCGAAAAATTTTCTAGTTCAATCTCAACGATACGATCTAAATCTTCTAATCTTGCTTTCCTAATTTCCATTTTGCCTCCTAAAAAAAGAGATTAAACCAAATCATACTAAAACCTTGACTAGCTGCATAAAACGAATCTGTCTCTTTTTCATCAATAAAACCGTTCATTTCAAAATAGGAAAGCAACTCACCAGGGCTCTTCAAACGAATAGCTTTGTAATCCAGCTCAACTGCCACATCTTTCAAAGCCGCAAGAAGAAGCGTTCCCAAGCCCTGTCTCTGATGGTCAGTATCAATGACTAAAGAATGTATTTCTAGACATTTCGGATTGTGTGGGTAAGGACCACCTAGAACATAGCCCAGAAGCTGATTTTCATCCCTAGCTAGAAGAAAGGTATCCGCATACTTACGGATACTTTCTTCTAAAATATGAGAAGGTTGCTGCTTTTCAGCTGGAAAAGATGAAGCCTGAAGTTCCTCTATCTCAGCCAAATCAGACTTACTTGCCTGAATGATCTTAATTGGAATTTCCATGGGAAAATCCTATTGAACATTGCTTGTCAAGTTAGACAAGAGTCGCTCAAATGAGTATTCATAGGTTTGGATATCTCCTGCTCCCATAAAGACGTAAACAGCATTGTCATGGTCTAGGAGTGGAGAAACATTTTCAACAGTGATCACTTGGTGTTTCTTATTGATTTTATTGGCTAGGTCTTCTACCTTAACATCACCATGGTCTACTTCACGAGCTGACCCATAAATTTGCGCTAGGTAAACTGCATCCGCTTGGTTCAAAGCGTGGGCAAATTCGTCCAACAAAGCAATGGTTCTTGTAAAAGTATGAGGTTGGAAGACTGCTACAATTTCCCTGCTTGGGTATTTCTGACGAGCTGCATCCAAGGTTGCAATGATTTCTGTTGGATGGTGGGCAAAGTCATCGATAATAACTGTGTCATTGACAATTTTCTCAGTGAAACGACGCTTAACACCGGCAAATGTTTTCAAGTGTTCACGCACCAAGTTCAAATCAAATCCTGCTGTGTAAAGAAGACCAATAACGGCTGTCGCATTCATGATATTGTGACGACCAAAGGTTGGAATGTGGAATTGCCCTAATTCTTGACCACGGAAATGAACTGTGAAGGTTGAACCAGTTGTTGAACGAAGAAGATCACTAGCTACAAAGTCATTACCTTCTGCTTCAAAACCATAATAATAAATTGGTGCATCAGACGTAATCTTACGCAATTCTGCATCTTCACCATAAACAAAGAGACCCTTAGTAATTTGTTTGGCATAGTCGTTAAAGGCATTGAAAACATCCTCTAGACTTGTGAAGTAGTCTGGATGGTCAAAGTCAATATTGGTGATGATAGAGTATTCTGGGTGGTAAGGCATGAAATGACGCTCATATTCGTCAGATTCAAAGACAAAATATTTGGCATTGGCTGAACCACGACCTGTCCCGTCTCCAATCAAGAAGCTAGTATCTGTGATATGAGACAAGACATGAGACAACATACCTGTAGTTGAAGTTTTTCCGTGCGCACCTGCTACTCCCATGCTGACAAAGTCACGCATAAAGCTACCTAGGAACTCGTGGTAACGTTTGTAGCTGATACCATTTTGGTTTGCATAGGCAATTTCGACGTTGTTATCTGGACGAAAGGCATTTCCAGCGATAATTTCCATATCACCGTCTAGATTCTTTTCATCAAAAGGAAGAATGCTAATACCTGCCTGCTCCAGACCGCGTTGAGTAAAGTAGTATTTTTCAACATCTGATCCTTGAACCTTGTGCCCCATTTGGTGCAACATCAAGGCCAAGGCACTCATACCTGATCCCTTAATTCCGATAAAATGATATGTCTTTGGCATGATTTCTCCCCTATTCTGTAATTCTGGTCAGATTCAACTCTTGGGCAACCTGACGTTCTTGTTCTGTTTGTTGATTCTTTTTATTGTAGATTTGGCTCTTCTTCAGAAAATCATAGTTGTTTTTCTTTGGGCCTGAAGTTTCTTTTGGCTCAGCTTGAGTCGAAATATTGTTCACTTCTTCCGCCAAGATGTAATGAGACTGAGTCAATTTTTGACTGTATTTGACAAATTCGCCAGGATTTTCCTTTTGGAAAGGCGCGGTAGGTTGATTGCCCTGTCTATCCAAACGTTGCTGAGAAGGGCGCCTTGTAGGAGTAATATCCTTAGTCAGATAACTTGCTGAGCGTTTCTTTTTCAAATCCGCACGCGCTTCTTCACGTGCCACCTCCGCATAGCTCTTTCCTTCTTTTTTAACTCCTAAACCAGCCTTCTTAGGTTTCTCTACGGGCTTTTCAATCGGTTTTGCTGGTTTTTCTTCAGTAATAGGGGCCCACTCCAGATAATTCTTATCACGGTATTCTCCCTTGATATTACTGATAAAGTCAGATTCATCGTAGAGATCCATAACCGGCATTTCAGTCAGCATGACCTCATCATCTGACACCAATGGAAATCGTTCTTCTCTCATTTTCTATTTCCTTTCAACACTTCATTATAGCGTATTGTCTTGATTTTTCAAGTGCTGGCTTCAGAAATTCCCAAAATTTCTCTAATTTCTGCTAGGCTGAGACTGCCACGTGACTCTGTTCCATCCAATACTTGTGACACTAGATGTTTCTTTTGTTCTTGGAGTTCCTGAATTTTTTCTTCAATGGTTCCCCTGGTCACTAAGCGATAAACCTCAACCGTTTCTTCCTGACCTATCCGATGGGCACGGCCAATAGCTTGCGCTTCCACCGCAGGATTCCACCAAAGGTCAACCAAAATAACCGTATCAGCACCTGTCAGGTTTAGACCGACACCACCAGCCTTTAGGGAAATCAAAAAGGCATCTCTTTCCCCTTGGTTAAAGGCCTTGGTCATGTCTTGTCTTTCCTTGGCTGGGGTCGAACCCGTAATTTTAAAGGATGTCATGCCCAAGTCTGGCAGTTCTTGTTCTATTTTCTCCAACATTCCCTTGAACTGAGAGAAAATCAAGACACGGTGTCCGCCGTCTGCCACCTGTACCAGCAGGTCTCGGAGACTATCCAGTTTGCCACTGGCTCCCTGATAATCCTCCATAAAGAGGGCAGGGGTATCACAGATTTGGCGCAATCGCATCAGACCAGACAAGATTTCCACCCGACTTCGCTGAAATTCCTGGTCTGACACTTGAGCCAGACGGTCCCGCATCTGTTGCAACTGGGCTAGATAGATAGCCTTTTGCTGGTCTTCCAGTTCATTCTTATAAACCACTTCGATCAAGTCTGGCAATTCGGTCAGAACTTCTTCTTTCTTGCGCCGCATGACGAAAGGCTTGATAAACTGAGCCACTCGCTCTGCTGGTAATTTCATAAATTCTTTCTTGCTTGGCAAGAGTCCTGGCATGACGATTTGGAAAATAGACCACAACTCACCCAGATGATTTTCAATAGGAGTCCCTGACAAGGCAAAGACTGACGGCACCACAAATTGTCTCAAGGTCTGGGCAATCTTGGTCTGGGCATTTTTCATAACCTGAGCTTCATCTAAGAAAAGGAAGTCAAAGGCCATCCCCTGATAAAGCTCACTGTCCTGACGGAAGGTAGCATAGCTCGTCACATAGATTTGATGGCTTTCAGCAAGAATCTCCTCACGACTAGCTTTCAAATCATGAACAACAGCCACATCCAACTGTGGGGCAAATTTCTGAAACTCATCTGCCCAGTTGTAAATCAAACCTGACGGTGCTAAAATCAAGACTCGACTTTCTTTTGTCACTTGACTGGTCAAAAAAGCAATGGTCTGAAGAGTTTTCCCCAATCCCATATCATCAGCCAAAATCCCACCAAAACCATAATGATAGAGCATTTGTAGCCAGCTGATTCCCTTTTCCTGATAATCTCGCAAATCAGCCTGAACCTGAGTTGCTTGTCTAGGGAAGTCCTCTGGATGCGTCAAATCATGAGCCAGATTCTGGAATTCTTGTGAAAAAGAAACACGGTCACGTCCTTCAAAGAGATGAGCTAAACTATAAGCCAAGGATTTCCGAGCCTGCAAGGTCCCATCTTTTAATTCAAATTGTCCTAGTTCCTGTAGATTTTGGCGAATTTTCTTGGTTTCTTCATCAAAAAAGTAGACTTGATTAGACGCACCAATGTAAAAATCTTGATTGGCAACCAAGGCCTGCATGGCTTGGTCGATTTCCTCTTGGGCGATATCTTCAAAATCAAACTGGATTTCCAAGAGACCTCCCTTGGAAGCAATTTGCACTTGAGGGCTTGCTAGACTATAAAGATCTTCTAACTTGTCTGATAGGTCAACATTCCCAATTTTTTCAAATACTGGAATGATTTCATGAAAGAAATGATAGACAGACTCCGCTTTTAGGGCCTGACGCCAAGATTGAAAATCTGCTTCAAAACCAGCTGACAAACAGACTTGGAAAATTCTTTCTTCCAAATCAGCATCACTCGAAAATGGTAATTCTTCTAACTCTTGTCGGCTAGATACCTTCCTGTCTCCATAATCAAACTGAATTTCTAAACGAATCCGATTGTCTTCTTCCCTGTCAAAGTAAAAAGAGGGCGCAAAAGTTTTAATTTGTAGACGTTCTGGAGCTGAAACGGTCCCCATCTGGCTAAAAAGAGTTAAACAAGAAGCTAACTTATCTCGGTCACTGCTATCAAATTGCAGGTATTTCTTTCCATGTTGATCCAAAGGCAACGCTTTGATTTCCTTGAGAAGGCGCATCTGCTGGTCTGTTAGAAAATAAACCTGACCTTTATGGAAAAGTACTGCTCCCTGATAAAAGACATTGACCCTATGACTCTCACTGATTTCCATTTCAAAATAATCTGAGTATTCTGTTACTGTAAAGGCAAATAGATTAGCATCCGCATGCAAATCCTGAAAAAGCAGAGTCTGATAGCTATCCACTTGATGGTCAAATTGAAAATGAGGCAAGGTCATCAGTAAATTCACACCCTGCTCAAAAAAGGTCAGAGGGAAAAAGAGATGCCGACCTTGGTTTTGGAAAAAGAGGTCTGGTGCCAATCCTTCCTCCATTAGTCCGCGTAAGAAAGTCAGAAGCTCTTGACTTTCCTCATTAAAGGCTTCCCAAGACAGAGACTCCTCATAAGTTTTACCAATCATATAAGGTTTTCTCTTCTCGACGACTTTTAAAAAGAGCGGAATATCCCGAATGACGTAGTATTTTTGGCTATTGATTTGACCGATTCTCAGAGTCCACAAGATATGATTGCTTCCTGCTTCCACCTGACCCACAGCTGACAACTCATAGGTTCGGCCTGATTTTGGAGATAAGATTCGTTCCAAAAATTTTCCACCCAAGGTCACCTTGGTTTCAACGGCCTCTTTTTCCTCATGACCTTCTTCCAGGCTTTGCAAGATTTCCTGACCACGCTCATCATTTTTCAGAAAATGCTCCAGAGCTGCCAAATGCACACAGTAGCCCCTCTTTTGGAAAAAATCGCAGGCACAAAAAACCAAATCATCCTCTAAACTATAGCGCAGTTCTTCTTCTGCAACGCGAGCGTAGAGCCGATTGTTCTTTTCCTTGATAATGTCAACCTTACCAGTTTCATAAAGGGCAACGCCTTCGATACGGACTTTCCCCGGAATCAATTTAGCCATATTTTTACCTTTACCTTATCTTTTTATTATACCATATTTTCCCCTATGAAAATAGCCTTCTAGAGATACTTTTCTCCTAGAAGGCTGGATTTTTAAAGTTTGGCAAAAGTCGTCACAATTCGCTGACACACTTCTTGCAGCAGAGATTTAGGCATGGCTACATTGAGGCGGGCATGGAGACTTCCTTCCTCCCCAAAATCCAAACCACGGTTGAGGATAACCTTAGCTTCATTTCTCAAAAGCTCTTGCAATGTTTCATCAGTCAGGTCATAGGCTGAAAAATCAAGCCAAATCAAGTAGGTTCCTTGCGGTTTCATGACCTTGATTTTAGTCTCTTTTCCAAATAGATCCACCACATAATTAATATGGTCTTCAAAGACTTGCTTGAGTTCCTCTAACCAATCTTTACCGTATCGATAGGCAGCTTCTGTCGCCAAATAACCCAAGCCTGAAATTTCATGCTGGTTATTGGCCAACTGGCGTTTCTGGTAAGCCACTCGCAACTTAGGATTTTCAATAACTGCATATGAATTTTTTGTTCCAGCGATGTTAAAGGTTTTAGTGGCACTACTCAAGACGATAGCAAATTCTTTAAAGTCAGGGTTGACAGTATTGAAGGAATGATGCTTGTGACCAAAGAGGGCCAAATCTTGGTGAATCTCATCCGAAACCAAGAAAACACCGTGTTTTTGGCAGAGTTGACCAATCTTCTCCAACACTTCTTTTTCCCAAACACGTCCACCGGGATTGTGAGGATTGCAGAGAATATAAAGTTTGACATCCTCTTCCACCAAATCCTTTTCAAGTCGGTCAAAGTCAATCTCAAACAGACCATCCTTTTCTACCAAAGAATTGGTAATCAATCTGCGGTTATTCAACTTGACACTGCGAGCAAAGGGTGGATAGACAGGTGTGTTAATCAAAACCGCCTCGCCTTCTTTTGTAAAGGCTTGAATAGCTGTTGAGATGGCTGGTACCACACCCTCGATAAAGACAAGAGCCTCTTTGTCAAAGTGGTAACCGTGTTGTGTAGCTTCCCACTTTTGAACTTCCTTAATTAACTCTTCACTGGCATAGGTATAGCCATAAACCAGTTGATCAGCGTAAGTCTGCACGACTTGGCGTATTTCAGGCAAGACTACAAAGTCCATATCCGCTATCCAAGCTGGTAAGACTTCGCTATCCGTTTCTGCCTCTTTCCACTTATAGGTATGGTGCCCTAAACGATTGGGCAGACTTGTAAAATCATATTTTCCCATCTTTGTCTTATCCTTCTAATGCTTGGCGCAAATCTGCAATCAAATCTCTAGCATCCTCAATCCCAATTGACAAGCGCAAGAGGTCATCTGTCAAACCATAAGAATGGCGCACTTCTGCTGGAATATCAGCGTGAGTTTGCGTCGTTGGATAAGTAATGAGACTTTCTACCCCACCCAAACTTTCCGCAAACGAGAATACCTTAAGACTGTTCAAGATATGTGGAATGCGTGTTTCATCCGCTACCTTAAAGGAAATCATGCCCCCACGACCAGTGTAGAGAACTTCCTTAACTGCTGGAGAATCCTTCAAAAAGTCAACCACTTCTTGGGCATTAGCTGTTGAGCGCTCCATACGAAGAGACAAGGTCTTGAGACCACGAATCAATTGATAACTGTCAAACGGAGACAAGACTGCCCCTGTCGTATTGAGATTGTAGAAGAGTTTCTCGTATAGTTCTAAACTATTGGTCACAACCACTCCAGCCAAGACATCATTGTGTCCTGCTAGATACTTGGTTGCTGAATGGAGAACGATATCTGCTCCATCTTCAATCGGACGTTGGTAGATAGGGCTGTAGAAAGTATTGTCCACCACCACTTTGGCACCCTTAGCATGAGCCAACTTTGCTAGTTTTTCGATATCAAATTCCAACATCAAAGGGTTGGTTGGTGTTTCGATATAGAGAACATCCACGTCCTTTTCTAACTCGGCAATCAACTCTTCTTCTGTATTGGCATAGGTAAAATGGAAACGGCCTTCCTGCTCCACTTGGTTGAACCAGCGGAAAGAACCTCCGTAAAGGTCACGCACTGCTAAAACCTTACTTCCTACTGGAAAGACGCTAAAGGCCAATACAATTGCTGACATCCCTGAGCTAGTCGCTAGGGCATAATCTGCGGACTCAATAGCTGCCAAGACTTCTTCTGCCTTACTGCGAGTTGGATTTTTGGTGCGCGTATAGTCAAATCCAGTAGATTTACCAAACTCTGGATGCTGATAGGTCGTTGAAAAATGAAGCGGTGTCACCAAAGCACCTGTCGCTTTATCTGACTTAATACCCGCCTGGGCCAAAATTGTGTTGATGTGTAATTCCTTGCTCATACAATACCTCCAAATCTATAGTAACTATTGTACCACTTATTTTCATCAACTCATTTTCTTCTTTTCAAGAGCTAGTTATAGTTTCAAACTATAGACTTATCGAGTAAAGCTAAAAAGAATCCAGAAAAGCTTCCAGATTCTTTTGTGACAATGATTGCTAGGCCTTACTTAGATCGAAAGAAATCCTGTTGGGCCAAATAGTCATAATGCTCTTTGTTAAATTGATATTGGCCCACATGCTGACCAATCTGACCGACATCCACGGAAAAAATATAGGCTTCATTTTGATAGTTCCAGTTCAGCCTAACTGTATTCAAGACTGTCTTATAAGTAAAATCTTGAACTTGATTCCAAGGCATCTCTACGACTTGATTAGAGCGATTTTCAGTTATATCACTGATGTCCATCAAGTAAATTCCCTTAGGTGTGAATGCCAGAATCTTAGGCTTCACACTCGACTGAACATAGTAGGAACCGCCTATAACGAAAAAATCAATAAAGGATTTCAACCATGTCTTTTTCTTGAAAGCCATCAGAAAATTCTTTTGTCCTTCAACGTGACAACTTGAAAGAAATGATGCAATCTGTTTTTCTGTTGCAAACTCCATAATAGCGCCCATGATGATACCTCCCTATTAGTAAATAGCCAGTTAAGAATTCTTCATTTAAAGAAGAACTTATCAATTATTGAGTTTTATCTTACTTTTACAGTAGACGGCATCCCCTCCTATAAAATAATCCTAGCATGTGTATACTTCAGTTAACACTGGAAGAGGATTTAAAAAAATAGCTTCTCACAACTTTTATTATATTCATTATATCATAAATTTGATAAACAATTTAAAAAATGTAAGCACTTTTCTTCCAACTTCGCCATCATTCTATAAAAAAACGACAGTTTCTTTTGAAACCATCGTTTGTCTTGAAAAATCCTTATTTGACATGTTTTGCCAATTCTTCTTGGGCTTTTTTATTGGATTCTTCTTTTTCTTTCAGCCATTTTTCTTTGGCTTTTTCATATTCATCTTTTGTGACTGTTTTATCTTGTACTTTGAGATATTTATATGATTCGATACCTTTATTACCAGCTAATGAATATGGTGTTGAGAAAGGAACAACTTTTCTCAATGTTGGTGTTCCACCCTTAGAAACATTTGGAATCGCTAAAGCGCTATCTACCAACCACGCTTGGATATCAGCATACTTTTCATAGCGTTTTGCAAGATCTTGTTCCTTATTGGCTTCTTCCAACATTTGAGTGTAGACATCCAATCCAACAGCCTTGGCTTTGTCATTGGCTTCACCTGGCTCTAAACCTAGATTTTGCAACAAACCACCAGAATTAAGATTGAAGACATCAAGATAGGTTGAAGGATCTTGGTAATCAGGACCCCAACCACCGTTGTATAGATCATAATCCTTCTGAGCTGCTGTCTGAGCCAAATAGCTTGTATTATCATAATCTTCAGTAGTAAGTTGTTGAATATCAATTACAACATTTTCTGCACCTAAAGCTGCTTCAATAGATTGCTTCATAGAATTTGCCTCTTGAACGCCCTGTTTAGCAGCTTGGTCAACTGTCATGTCCAAGTGGATAGGGAATTGAACTCCTTTAGCTTGGAGTTCTTTCTTAGCCTCTGCAAATTTAGCCTTGGCTTTTTCAGCATTGTAGTATGGATCTTGGGCATCAGCAAAGTTGATTCCTTGCCATTCCTTACCGTAGTTAACCATTTTAGACGCAACTACTTCACCAAAGTCTTTGCCATTGATACTTACGAAGTTTGGTGGAACGACTAGGTTACGCAAAATCTTGGTTGCACCATCCTCTCCTTGAGATTGAGCCCCGTAAGCTGTTCGGTCATAGGCAAAGTTAATGGCTTGACGGAAGTTTTTATTAAGAACCGCTTCCTGAGTCGATTTCTTTTCAGCATCACTTGTCTTGGAAGTGAATTTATAAGATTTTCTATCTAGGTTAAAGTTTAAGAAATAAGAAGTGGCATCTTGCAAGCTATAGATGATATTGTCCTTATTCTTTTCTTTAATACCTTCAAAGCTTGCACTATTTGGATAAAGGCGAGCATAACTATAAGCTCCCTCAACAAAGTTACGAGCTAGTGCATCTTGGTCACTACCATCATAATAAGCCAATTTCACATCATCTACAAAGACATTTTTAGCATCCCAGTAGTTCGGATTTTTCTTAAATTCAATAACAGATTTTGAAACAAAGGATTTCATCAAGAAAGGTCCATTATACAAAATGCTAGATGGGTCTACCTTCCCAAAATCATCCCCTTTTGATTTCAAGAAATCTGCATTGACTGGGAAGAGAATGGTTGAAGTTGTTTTTGAGTTCCAGTAAGATTCTGGTCGTGTCAAGGTATATTGAACAGTTTGGTCATCAAGAGCCTTAACTCAGACAGTTGAAAAGTCGCTTGTTTTACCAGTGATATAGTCATCTAAACCAGCAACGGATTCTTGCACTAAGTACAAGGCTTCTGATTTTTTATCAGCCGCATATTTCAAACCAGTGACAAAATCTTGGGCAGTTACAGGAGCATATTCATCTCCATCTGCAGTATACCATTTAGCATCTTTACGCAGTTTATAGGTATAGGTCAAACCATCTTGAGAAACACTCCAATCCTCTGCCAAAGATGGAATATAGTTTCCATACTGGTCATTTTCCATGAGACCATCTACCAGATTGGTCACAATATCATTGGTTGTTGCACGGTTTTCTGCTAGATAATTCAAACTAGACGGATCACTGGTATAAACATAGTTATATGTTTTTGACCCTGTGCTAGAACTTCCACACGCGCTTAATAAAATACCTGCACTTAACACGACACCTGCAAGTGCTGCATACTTGGCTTTAGACTTTTTCATCTCCAGAACCTCCTGATTTAAATATTTGTCTTATTATACAACTTGAGTTTTATTTAGTCAATAGCTTTTTAAGTAAAATTTAAGAAAAATAAAATTTCTATCTACAAACTATAGAAATTATTCTACAAAATAATAAAAAGAGAATAATTCAAGCATTTCATGATAGAAATGTTCAAATTATTCCTTTTATTTATAAATGTTTTTTAAGTTAACTTTAATTTGATTCGTAAGCGATCTGCTTGAGCTTTTCCAATCACCTTGTCCAATAGACGGGTACGGAGACTCATGACTCCGTAAACTCCTCCACCCATGGCACCAACAAGAACTACATATAGGAAACTCCACAAACGTCCACTTGGTTGGAAGACAAATCCTAAAATCCACTGGAATGTCCCAACTACTAGAAACATGAAAATAGTTAACAAACTGATTAAAATGGTTCGTTTCAAAATCACCTTGCGCTTAACACCAGTTACCTTGCAAATGTCCCGATACATCAAAACATTAGGAATGATGAGCCCAATTGTTGTAGAAATCAAAGGCCCGTAACTGTGAAACAGAGCGATGGTTGGAAGTTGCAAGACCAGCTTGGCAATGGAACCATAGATAAAATAGAGAACGGCCTTGCGGTTGCGGAACATGGCCTGAAGCATTGGGGACAAGACCATGTACAAGCCTAAAATAGTAGACTGCAAAACTGCAAAGACAAACAAGCCCATAGCCAAACTATCTGGCTTGCCATAGAAGACAGTATAGAGAGGTTCTCCTACCATGACTACTCCAACCGTTGCTGGTAGCAAGAATAGGAAAAGCATAGTGATGCTGTCCTGAACGAGACGAGAAGCCGCCTTCAAGTCCCCCTTGACATAGTTTTCAGTCAAAAGTGGCAACCCTACACTCCCAATCGAAACCCCAACAGAAATCAAAATCATAGTGATTTTATTAGGATTGGCAGAGAAATAAGAAAACATGACAACCAAGTCTCCTTTACTATAGTTGGTAAACCACTTCATGCTATTGATAAAGGTATTTTGGTCCAAAATCTGGAAAAGCTGGATAGCAGACCCTGTCAGGATAAAAGGAATGGCTTCCTTAATGGTGTCGACCAAAAGACGCTTGCTGTTTATCTTATCTCCTGTTTCAAGGACTCTTTTAAGTAATCCTTCTTTGGCAAGGAAATAGATCAAAACTGCAAAACTAGCTACCATGCCGACAAAGGCAGCAAAGGTGGATTGGGTAACCGCTGCTAGATAATCTCCTGAGCCCATTTTCATAATCATAAAGGTAGCTAAGAGCATCCAGATAACGCGAATGACCTGCTCAGCGATTTGGCTCATGGCATAAGGTTTCAGGTTATTCATCCCTTGGAAGAAGCCTCGGATAACACTCATAGATGGGAAAATCAAGACCGCCCAAGCCAAGCTCTGCATGATTGGGATCAGGTCTTTCCCTACACCCGACAAATCTGCTAGCCAAGGAGCAAAGATATACAAGACTAGTGCAAAAACAAGACCTAATCCAGTCATAAAGCCTAAAAAGCTCCGAATCAGGGCAAAGCTATGCTCTTCTTCTCGCATGGTATTGTACTTGGCAACTTGCTTGGCCACCGCAACTGGAATCCCTGCTGTTGAAATCAGCAAGAACCAGGCATAGATATTGTAGCCCATGGTAAAGAGACCATTTGCTGTAGCCGCATAAGACCCCATCCAGATATACCAAGGGATGATATAAATGGCACCGAGTAGACGACTGATAAAGTTACTAGCCGTTAGCCAAGCAGTCCCCCGTAACATCTGGGCCTGCTGGTGATTGTTTTCGTTAGACATAGATTCCTCATTTAATTTTAATCACTAGGAAAAATTCCTCATCTTCCATTATAAACTTTTCCTTGTCACTTGTAAATTTACGACTTTCGGTTTACAATAGAAAGTATGATAAAGATTGAAACCGTATTAGATATTTTAAAGAAAGATGATCTCTTCCGCGAGATTATCGATCAAGGACACTACCACTACAACTACAGCAATGCCATCTTTGATACCATCTGCTATGACAGTCGCAAGGCTAAAGAAAAAAGCCTCTTTTTCGTTAAAGGTGCTGCCTTTAAGAAGGAATTCCTGATTTCTGCCATCTCTCAAGGCCTCGGTTGGTATGTGGCTGAAGAAGACTATGAAGTTGGTATTCCTGCTATTATCGTCAGCGATATCAAGAAAGCCATGAGTTTGGTAGCTATGGAATTTTATGGAAATCCACAGGAAAAACTCAAACTCCTTGCCTTTACTGGTACTAAGGGTAAAACAACAGCAGCCTATTTCGCTTATAACATCTTATCTCAAGGGCATCGACCTGCTATGCTCTCGACCATGAACACAACTCTAGATGGCAAGACTTTCTTTAAGTCTGCATTAACAACCCCTGAGAGTATTGATCTCTTTGATATGATGAATCAGGCTGTGCAAAATGACCGTACCCACCTCATCATGGAAGTATCCAGTCAGGCCTATCTGGTCAAACGTGTCTATGGTCTAACCTTTGATGTGGGAGTTTTCCTCAATATCAGCCCCGACCATATCGGCCCGATTGAACACCCTAGCTTTGAAGACTACTTCTACCACAAGCGTCTCTTGATGAAAAATAGCCGAGCAGTCATCATTAACAGTGACATGGACCACTTTTCAGTCTTGAAAGAACAAGTGGAAGATCAAGACCATGATTTCTACGGTAGCCAGTCTGATAACCAAATCGAGAATTCTAAAGCCTTTAGCTTTTTAGCTACGGGTAAACTCGCTGGAGATTATGATATTCAACTGATTGGGCACTTCAATCAAGAAAATGCCGTTGCTGCTGGACTTGCTTGTCTTCGTCTCGGAGCAAGTCTTGAGGACATTAAAAAAGGAATCGCTGCAACCCGTGTTCCTGGTCGTATGGAAGTCCTCACTCAGAAAAATGGAGCCAAGGTTTTCATCGACTACGCCCACAATGGGGATAGTCTAAAAAAACTAATCAATGTTGTAGAGACTCATCAAACAGGAAAGATTGCTCTGGTTCTCGGTTCGACAGGAAATAAGGGAGAAAGTCGTCGTAAGGACTTTGGCCTCCTCCTCAATCAACACCCTGAGATTCAAGTCTTTTTGACTGCTGATGACCCTAACTATGAAGACCCAATGGCCATTGCAGATGAAATTAGTAGCTACATCAATCATCCTGTTGAAAAAATTGCGGATCGCCAAGAAGCCATCAAGGCAGCTATGACTATCACAAATCACGAATTAGATGCAGTTATTATCGCCGGTAAGGGAGCCGATTGCTACCAAATCGTCCAAGGCAAGAAAGAAGCCTATCCTGGTGATGCAGCCGTCGCAGAAAATTATTTATAAGATAGTAAAAAATCAAGGGAAATGAAACCCTTGATTTTTTCTATTTTTATTTAAAAGCGTTTTTCAAACCTTCAACAGCACCTTCTACAGCACCTTTAGCATCTTCAACTACTTCTTTTGCCTTAGCAACTGTCTTTTCTACAGCGCCTTCTGCTTCAGTCTTGCTATCCCCAGTAACTTTACCAAATCCTTCTTTGATAGCGCCTGTTGCTTGTTCCAATTTGTTTTCAAGTGACATATGATTGTCTCCTTTAATTTTATTCCGATATGTGTTACCGGTTACATATAGTTTATACCGAATACTAAGGAAAGTCAAACAATGTGCTCAGAAAGAAGAAATCAGACCAAGTAGAAAGTTAATCTTTCCTTATCAAAATCGACGGCCAACTCATACTTTCCATCTTCATTTTGAACAATATAACCTAGGACAACTAAACTGTCCACAAAGATATCACGGCGTTTCTGCATAAGCTGGTCTTTTTTGAGAAATTTTAGCAAAAAAGTTGTCATATATTTGAGAGCATACTCAGGATTAACATCTCCCAAAATGTCGTAAAGTCCCTGCTGTTTTTCTGTCAAAGGATACTGATGTTTGACCTTGTAGAAATAATTGGAAAGGGTCATTTTAGTCCGCGCAAAGTCCGTCTTTTCAACTAAAATAGCAGCATTGGTTTGATTGCGCAATTCCGTCTCAAAACTCTGCTCTAACAAGGCTTGATAGGCCGGACTGTCTTCGCTGACAAAAATCTCTTGATCCAGTTCGAGACTATCGAGTGATTCAAGCATAGGAAAATTAAGGTAATAACGCTTATTTTCTCGTAGAATCAAGCCTGCCTTTATATAATCTTCCATGAGTTTATCAACTGCAACATCTGGAAATTGAGCCTTAATTTCTCGCAAAATAACATCCTCATGCTGGTCCAGATAGCGGATCAATTCTCTAAAAAATGGCTGTCTCGTCAAACGAGATGGATTAAAAATCTGAATCATGAAGATTCCTTTCTTTACATTCTAACAGAGGCGATGCTACCAACTGACTGGGATTGGTCCCAGCTTGGTTCAGAGGCACAGGCAGACCTAGTTCTCTATAATACTCTCTCCAAAAATCACTAACGTCCTGCTTCCCATCACCAAATTTCATAGGTATGGTTTCAAAAATGGGGAGAATTTCTGCCATATACTGGGAGCAATAAAAACCAGCTCCATCTGGATAGAAAGAAGCATTATAAGGAGCTCCAAGATGTTTGCAAGCTTTTTCCTTCACAGACTGGATATCCATTTCTGGGTAAACATAGAGGTCGTATAAGTGATTGGACTCAAAGAAGTCTGCTGGTTCCTGACAGATAACACCCGCCTTTCCACTAACATGATAAATCATCCCATCCAAATAAATCGCAACATGGTTATAGTTGCCTGTGGAAGTCTGGATGGCCTGTCCCATATCTGACTCATCTCTCACAAAAATCAAATCGCCATTTTCTAACATGCTTCACTCCTAGAAAAAAAGGAGCCGAAACTCCTTTCGATATAAGGCAAACTAGCCTGTTCTAATTTGAATTAACACTCAAAATCTTAAGCATTAAAGCTTTCAGTCAATTGAGGTACCACTTGTTTCTTACGTGAAACAGCACCCGCAAGGAAGGCATGATTGTTTTCAAGTTTGAAGTTGAAGGCTGCTTCAACCTTGTCCATATTGACACCAAGAGCCAAGATTTCTGAGTTTGAGTTGACGATATCTGTAATCATCAAGACAAAGTCAGAGTAACCGTTTGCTGCGTTAGCAGCTTGCATTGCAGTCTCAATTTCTGCTTGGCGTTCCAATACTTCAGCGATATCAACTGTGTTTACTTGGGCAACACGGACATTATTTCCGTTCAATTCAAAAGTCTTAGCATCGATGTCAATCAATTCTTCAGCAGATTTGCTGGCCAAGTTTGTACCAGCTTTCAACATAGCCAAACCATACTCTTCCAAGTTGACACCAGCCAATTCAGCCAATTCTGGAGCAATAACTATATCTGTTGGATGTGTTGTTGGTGATTTCAAAAGAAGGGTATCTGAAATCAAACCTGAAAGCATCAAGCCAGCAATCTCTTTAGGAACAGCTACACCATGTTCTTTGAACATACGATAAACGATTGAAGACGCTGATCCAACTGGCTCCAAACGCATGTAAAGTGGGCTTGCAGTTTCAAAGTTAGCCACACGGTGGTGGTCCACAACACCGTAAACTTCTACTTCAGCGATATCTGATACAGATTGTTGGAATTCATTGTGGTCAGTCAGGATAACTTGCTCTGCACCTTCTGCTTTAGCAGAAGTGATAACACGCGGTGCTTCTACACCAAAATAGTTCAAGACAAAGGCTGTTTCTTCATTTGGAGTTCCAAGGGCAACAGCTTCCGTATCCAAACCATAAGCTTCTTTTGCAAGGTAGGCAAAGGCTACAGATGACCCGATGGCATCTGAGTCTGGATTTTGGTGACCAAATACTAGAATCTTAGACATGATAATACCTCATTTTGTTTATTCTCTTTATTGTAGCATTTTTTTCTCTTTTTGACAAAAGTAAGAGGAGTCAAAGGACTCCTTACGATTCTTCAAAATAACTGAGCAAATTTCTATCTTGATTTTCAAATAAAAATCTTTCCTTCTGTGGCCTCTTCTTACGCTTGAGAAGAGCTTCAGCCGACATGGCTTCTTCCTTACTGGCAAAACCTTGAGCATAGATGAGTTTGACTGGCAATCGTGCTCTTGTATATTTGGCTCCCTTCCCACTATTGTGGACAGCGAGGCGTCTTCTCACATCAGTCGTATAGCCTGTATAGTAAGATCCATCACGACACTCCAGCACGTACATATAAGCCTTATGATCCATAATAAATCTCTTCGAGTTCCGGCGTATAAGAGCCATCATCATTGTGGACAATGAGAGGTGGCAAGACCTTAAAGCCACTTGTCGAGCCATCCTTGATAGCCTCAATCAAAAGCATATTGGCTTCCTTTTCTCTTTTTGGATAAACAAACTGCAGGCGTTTAGGGGCTAGATTATGCCGTTGTAACGTATCCAAAATATCCAGAAGTCGATCAGGACGATGAACCATGGCCAAACGCCCATTAGATTTGAGAATACTCTGGGCACTACGACAGATTTCCTGCAAATTGGTCGTGATTTCATGTCGCGCCAAGAGATAATGTTCGCTCTCGTTCAGATTAGAATGAGGATCCACCTTAAAATAGGGCGGATTACACAAAATCATATCCACCTTACTTCCCTGAATGTAAGCAGGCATATTTTTCAAGTCATCACAGATGACCTCCATCTGCTCTTCCAAACCATTCAAACGGACAGAGCGCTCAGCCATATCTGCTAAACGCTCCTGAATCTCAACAGCCAAAATCTGTGCCTGAGTCCGAGTACTAGCAAATAGCCCCACTGCTCCATTTCCAGCGCAAAAATCCACTATCAAGCCCTTTTTAGGAAAACGTGGAAAACGTGACAAGAGAACACTATCCACCGAATAGCTAAAAACCTCTCTATTTTGAATGATTTTGATATCTGTCGAAAAGAGCTGGTTAATGCGCTCTCCTGATTTTAATAATTGTTCTTCTTCCATGGTCTTATTATAGCAAATTTATATTAACATTACAAAAGATAGAAATTTCTAACTAGTGCTTCTGATTCTTCAAATGTTGAAGAGCTTCCTTGGTCCAAATTGGCATCATTCGTTTAAGAGGAGCAAAGCCATAGTTAAAACGGTCGCTTGAAAAGCGTCTCCGTCTTGGAAACTGGTGCTTTTCTTCCTCCAAAGTGCGGATAGAAAGGCTGGCTTTCCCTGTAAATTCATCTAAATCCACTACTTGAACTTGAACCTCTTCATCGACTTTCAAGGCTTCTTGGATATTTTCAATAAATCCTGTTCGAATCTCTGAAATGTGAATCAGCCCCGTATCACCCGTCTCTAATTCAACAAAGGCACCGTAGGGCTGAATCCCTGTAATACGCCCCTTTAGCTTATCACCGATTTTCATCTTAGTCCTCAATTTCAATAGTTTCAATCACAACATCTTCAACTGGTTTGTCCATAGCCCCTGTCTCAACAGCAGCAATTGCATCCAAGACAGCGTAAGATGCTTCATCAGCTAGCTGACCAAAAACCGTGTGACGGCGGTCTAGGTGAGGAGTTCCACCTTGTTCCGCATAAATTTCCGCAATCGGTTCTGGCCAACCACCACGAGCAATTTCTTTCTTAGAATAAGGCAGGTGTTGATTTTGTACGATAAAGAACTGGCTACCATTGGTATTTGGACCAGCATTGGCCATTGAAAGGGCACCACGGATATTGTAAAGTTCTTCTGAGAACTCGTCCTCAAAAGATTCGCCATAGATTGACTCGCCCCCCATACCAGTTCCAGTTGGATCTCCACCTTGGATCATAAAGTCCTTGATAATACGATGGAAAATGACACCATCATAGTAACCATCTTTTGAAAGAGCAACAAAGTTAGCCACTGTTTTAGGAGCATGTTCAGGGAAGAGCTTAATACGCAAATCTCCGTGATTGGTCTTAATAGTCGCAAGAGGACCTTCTACTGTTTCAATGTCTACTTGTGGGAAATGCAATTCTTTTTCTACCATACCAAATCCTTCTAAGGCATCAAAAATGCCATCTTCTTCTAGTGTTTTTGTAATATAATCTGCTTTTTCTTTGATGTTATCATGAGAAATTCCCATTGCAACGCTGATTCCAGCATAATCAAAGAGTTCCAAGTCGTTGAGCCCATCTCCAAAAACCATAACGTTCTCTGGTTTCAAGCCTAAGTGTTCCACAACCTTTTCCACACCTGTCGCTTTGGAGCCTGAAATCGGCACAATATCAGACGAATGCTCATGCCAACGAACCATGCGAAGTTTGTCTGAGAGACTATCAGGCAATCTCAAGTCATCACCCTTATCTTCAAAAGTCCACATCTGATAGATAGCTTCTTTTTCATGGAAGTCAGGATCTACGTCCAAGTTTGGATAAATCGGATTGATAGCTTCACTTATCATATCAGTGCGAGTCGACAACTTGGCATCATGACTCCCAACCAAGCCATACTCAATTCCTTCTTGCTTGGCCCAAGAAATATACTCCTCAACATCTGACTTCTCAATCTGATGCTGATAAATGACATGACCTTTTTTATCTTCAATATAGGCACCATTTAAGGTTACAAAAAAGTCAGGCTTGAGCTCACGAATCTCTGGAACGACACCAAAAATCCCTCGTCCAGAAGCAATACCTGTCAAAATTCCTTTCTCACGTAATTGCTTAAAAACAGTTGGGATTGAAGCTGGAATAAAACCTGTCTTTGAATTTCTCAATGTATCATCAATATCAAAAAAGACAATCTTGATTTTCTTTGCCTTGTATCTTAATTTGGCATCCATCTCACTACCTCTTTCAATCTAACTCTTTCCATTATACCATAAAGTAGCTAAATCCCCTATTTTCAAAAAGTTTCCAGTTTTATTGTAAGTTCTTGGATAAGTATAAAACTAAATCATTATCATTTTGACAACTTGCACCCATTTCTAGCGGTTTATTTCTATACCAGACACCTGTCCCATCTGGAATGTAGCCTCGTTTGATATACAATCTCTGGGCAGGACCATACCCCGAGTGCAAACCTACACCTAGACATACTTTACCAGAAAAGCGCTTAACTCCTTGTTCCGCTTTTTCTAAGAGACTATTGCCTATGCCTTTATTTCTAAATGGTTCAAACACATTGAAATCTGAAAGCTCTGGATAGATTGACGCAAAAGGCCCGTGTTTAGCAGAGGGCAAAATGGTAACGTAGCCCGCTACAGCACCATCAATCTCTGCAACTAAGACTTCTCTCTCCCCACTTTCCTGTTCCAGAAAATATCTAGCCAAAATTTCCTCTCTACCATGCCAACCTTGATTCATAAATCCATGAGATAAGGATTCAATATCAGACTTAATCATATTTCTAATCGTACAATTCATCTTTGACTTACCCACCTTTACTCTTTCTATTACCATTATAGCACGCCAAAGTCAGAAAAAAACTATCTCATGAAAAAAGACCCAACCGGGTCTTAATTCGCTTTCTTTTTTCCGAGTTCATGAAAAAGAGGTCCACTGGACCCAAACTCGCTCTCTCATTTCAAGGCTCGTGAAAAAAGACCCGTCGGGGTCTTAATTCGCTTTCTTGTTTTCAAGCTCATGAAAAAGAGGTCCACTGGACCCCTTTTTTTAATCTTCGTTTACGAAAGGCATCAAAGCCATTACGCGAGCGCGTTTGATAGCTGTTGTTACTTTACGTTGGTTTTTAGCTGAAGTTCCTGTTACACGACGAGGAAGGATTTTCCCACGTTCTGAAACGAAACGGCTAAGAAGCTCAGTATCTTTGTAATCAACATATTCAATTTTGTTTGCTGCGATGTAATCAACTTTTTTACGGCGTTTGAATCCGCCACGACGTTGTTGAGCCATGTTATTTCTCCTTTATAATTTTAGTTGTCCATTAGAATGGTAAATCATCATCTGAAATATCCAAAGGATTTGTTGCTCCAAATGGATTTTCATCACGTGAAAAGTCTGGTACTGAATTTGTAGGCGCTGAATAGTTTGAACTTGGTGCAGAATAAGCTCCACCTGTATGACCTTCACGCACACTACGGCTTTCCAACATTTGGAAATTCTCAGCCACGACCTCTGTCACGTAGACACGTTGTCCTTGCTGGTTATCGTAACTACGAGTCTGAATACGACCTGTCACCCCGATAAGTGAGCCTTTTTTAGCCCAGTTAGCAAGATTTTCAGCCTGTTGGCGCCACATAACGACATTGATAAAATCAGCCTCACGTTCGCCATTTTGACTCTTAAATGTACGGTTTACTGCAAGAGTAAAAGTCGCAACTGCTACATTTGATGGGGTATAACGCAACTCAGCGTCACGTGTCATACGCCCTACAAGTACAACATTGTTAATCATAGTTTACCTTCTTAAGCGTCAGTTTTGACGATCATGTGACGAAGAATGTCAGCGTTGATTTTTGAAAGACGGTCAAACTCTTTAAGAGCTACGTCGTCGTTTGCTTCAACGTTAACGATGTGGTAAAGTCCTTCACGGAAATCTTTGATTTCGTATGCAAGACGACGTTTTTCCCAAGATTTTGATTCAACAACAGTTGCACCGTTGTCAGTCAAAATAGAGTCAAAACGTGCTACCAAAGCGTTTTTAGCTTCTTCTTCAATGTTTGGACGAATGATATAAAGAATTTCGTATTTAGCCATTGATATGTTCCTCCTTTTGGTCTAATGACCCCAAGACTTTGCAAGGGGTAAGTGAGGTTCGCTCACAATAAACTATTATACTAGAAAATATTTTTTTACGCAAGTAAAAACACCGAAATAAAAAAAGAAGATGACGAATCATCTTCTCAAAAACTATGAGTTTTTAGTCTTCTTTTTTCTTGCGAGAAAGAAGTCCAAATCCACTAAGGGCTCCAAGAAGTCCAAGTGCTGCTAGGCCTGCATGGGCTTCTGTACCTGTGTTAGGCAACTCTTTTTGACCTTCAACATATTTAGGTGTTGCTGGTTTAGCAGTTGTATCAGTTGCTACTGATGTTTCAGCTGGTGTTGGAACAGCAGGTTGGGTTGGAGTTGTTGGTTGTTCCGGTTGCACTGGAGCTACTGGTTGTTCAGGAGTCTCTGGTGTTGATGGAACAGGTTGTGGTGTTGCCACTTTCTTGTAATGATGTACAAGATTTCCATTAGGGTCTTTCGTAGTTGTTACGTATTCGTAACCTGAAATTCCTTTTGGAGCTTGTGCTCCTTTTTCACTTGGTGCGATATCTTTACCATTTTCGTCTACATAGTAAGTCACAACTTGTTCAGGTTGCGGTTTTGGTTGTGGAGTATAACCGTTCTGATCCCCATTTGGAGTTACATTTGGAATGTAATTAATTGGTGTATCCTCACCTGGATTTGTTGGGACATCTGGAGTGATGTATCCTTTTGTTGGATCGTTTGGATCTACTGGTTTAAGTGGTTGACCATTTCCATCTACAGGTGTATGACCTGGTACGTATGGAAGAACTGGTTTATCACTTCCTGGTTTGGTTGGATCTTGTGGATCATTTGGATACTTGATTGGATTTGTTGGTTGACCTGGGATATTTGGAATCCATGATCCGATTGGTTTGTACACGTATGTTACTGTCGAAGCTTCTGTTCCAATCTTACCTTTAGCATCTCCATCTACACGAACAAGTAGGTATCCTGGAATCACTTTTCCAGTTGTTGTGTACTCATCTCCCACTTTTCCTTCTGTTGTTTCTGCAGGGATTAAGTCTTTTCCATTTTCATCTACGTATTTAACTACTAATTTTGCTTTGTTGGCTACGTAGTTAATTACTGTATCTTGACTTGGATCTGTTGGGATGTTTGGTACTACATATCCTTTTGATGGATCTGTTGGATCTACTGGTTTAAGTGGATTGCCATCTTTATCTTCTGGAGTGAATCCTGGAACGTATGGTAACACTTCTGTTGGTTGTCCTGGTTTTGTTGGATCTGTTGGATCATTTGGATACTTGATTGGGTTTGTTGGTTGACCTGGAATGTTTGGAATCCAAGAACCAAGTGGTTTGTAAACATATGTTACTGTTGTTCCATCTGTTCCAATCTTACCTTTAGCTTCACCTTCTACACGGTCCAATACATAGCCAGTAATAACTTTTCCACTTGTAGAGTACTCATCACCAACTTTACCTTCTTTAGTTTCTGTTGGTAGAAGTTCTTTCCCATTTTCATCTACATATTTAACTACCAAGTTAGCTTTGTTAGCTACATAGTTAATTGGTGTATCCTCACCTGGATTTGTTGGGATACTTGGAACTTCATATCCTTTAGTTGGATCGTTTGGATCTACTGGTTTCAACGGATTACCATCTTTATCTTCTGGTGTGAATCCTGGAACGTATGGTAATGTTTCTGTTGGTTGACCCGGTTTTGTTGGATCTGTTGGATCATTTGGATACTTGATTGGGTTTGTTGGTTGACCTGGGATGTTTGGAATCCATGAACCGATTGGTTTGTAGGTTACTACTTCTTTAGTATTTTCTGAATCTGCAGTTACTTTTGTAGCTGGTACTGTTGCTTTATCAGCTAAGTATCCTTTAACTACTGGTGATTTCACTTCAGGTAAGTCTTCAGCTTCTGACCAGTCTCCGTATGTAACCTCACCTGTAACCAAGTTGACTTTAGCTTCACGTGTGAATTTAGCTTCTTGTGTTACTGTTTTTGGTGTTCCATCTTCATTTAACACTGGAGTTCCATCTTCATATACGTATGTGATTGTACGTGTTACTGTTTTGTTTAGATCTTTTTCTTCTAATCCAGCTGGGTATTTAGGTCCATCTGGATTGTTTGGATCTACTGGAGTTCCTGGTGTTTTCGGTTGATCTGGTGTTACTGTAACTTCTTTAGCTTTAAGTGTTACTTTGAACTCTTGATCTGTATCTTTATCTTTATCGAACTTACCACCTTCTGGGTATGTATTAGATACTAATTCATATCCTTTGTTTTCAAGTTCTTTGATCTTAGCTTTTACTTCAGCATCTTTTGTAAGTGGTGTATCTGAGTTGCCTTCTTCAGTAATAGCGTCAACACCTGGAATTGGATTTCCTTTCTCATCTACGAAAGTTGTTTTCGCTTTTTGCGTATCTTTTACATAGTCGATTGGAGTGTCTTGACTTGGATCTGATGGAAGATTTGGTACTTCATATCCTTCTTCTGGGTTGTTTGGATCTACTGGTTTAAGTGGATTTCCATCTTTATCCTTAGGTGTGAATCCTTCTACGTATGGTAATGTTTCTGTTGGTTTACCTGGTTTTGTTGGATCATCTGGATTATTTGGATACTTGATTGGATTTGTTGGTTGTCCTGGAATGTTTGGAATCCATGAACCGATTGGTTTGTAGGTTACTACTTCTGTAGTATCTTTTGAATCTCCAGTTACAGTTACTACAGGAACACTTGCTTTGTCAGCTAAGTATCCTTTAACTACTGGTGATTTAACTTCAGCTAAGTCTTGTGCTGGTGTCCAGTCTCCGTATGTAACTTCTCCTGTTACCAAGTTCACTTTTGCTTCACGTGTGAATGTAGCTTCTTGTGTTACTGTTTTTGGTGTTCCATCTTCATTTAACACTGGAGTTCCATCTTCGTACACATAAGTGATCGTACGTGTAACAGTTTTGTTTAGATCTTTTTCTTCCAAGCCAGCTGGGTATTTAGGTCCGTCTGGGTTGTTTGGATCTACTGGAGTTCCTGGTGTTTTTGGTTGATCTGGTGTTACTGTAACTTCTTTTTGTTTAAGTATTACTTTGAACTCTTGATCTGTATCTTTATCCGTATCGAACTTACCACCTTCTGGGTATGTATTAGATACTAATTCATAGCCTTTGTTTTCAAGTTCTTTGATTTTAGCTTTAACATCAGCTTCTTTTGTTAATGGAGTTTCTGATCCACCTTGTTCTGTAATTTCAGCTACTCCTGGAATTGCATTTCCTTTTTCGTCTACAAATGTTGTTTTCGCTTTTTGGATTGCTGTATATTTAACAACATATTCGTAATCTTCATCTGTAGCTGTTGTTGCTTGTACTGGAACTTTTTCTACACTTGCGATGTAGCCTTCTTTTTGAGGTACTGCAAGTTCTGGAAGATCAGTGCTTTGTCCATCAGTTCCTTTCCAGTTAATATAAACTGGTCTGTCATTAGAGTTAATTACCGCTTTACCTTCTGCAGTTAACTTGATTGAACCTGTGTAGCTTACAGTTTGTTTTTGTGATGGGAATACTTCTGTACCCGCTAAGCCTGCAACATTATCAGCGTATACAAATTTAATTGTACGGTTTACTTCTTCTACTTTTGTTTTCTTAACATAATCATACTCTGCTGGGGTAACAAATGCAGATCCATTTATACCTTTAGCTTTTAATTCTTCTTCAGAATATAAATCTCTTGCTCTTGTCTTCGTAACACTTAGTGTCCCTTTAGCATTTTCAGCAGGAAGGTCTGCAAGAATGTATTCTTCTCCATTAACTTCTTTAACTAAGTCTACGGGATCATTACTTACATCATATTTGTTTCCAAGTACATTAGTATAATCTTTTGAACCATCTTCACTTAAAGGAATATTCCCTGTATATCTTGTTGGTTCAAAACCTATAACTTCACCTGTCACTAAATCTTTGAATGTTCTAACAACAGCTCCTGTTGGCGGCTCACCTTGAACTTTACCATCACCTACAACACTCCAACCGTTTGGCACTGTAGTTGCAACGTCTTCTTTTTCACCGTTAACAGATTCTCCACCTGATACAGTAAGAGTTGCTGCAGTTTTATCGTTTCCTACATAACCTTCTTTAATTAATCCATTTTCATAAGTAATATTAGCATATTCACTTGTTAAAGTTTTATCTTTTACTACTTTTTCAATACCTAAAGATTGTAAAGGCATAGAAACTACAGAACCTTCTTGAATAGCACCTTCTGTAACTGTAAGTTCTAACTCAG
This sequence comes from Streptococcus mitis, assembly GCF_946190285.1. Lineage (GTDB taxonomy): Bacteria > Bacillota > Bacilli > Lactobacillales > Streptococcaceae > Streptococcus > Streptococcus mitis_CP. Next base: position 733,806 of record NZ_CAMHZX010000001.1, read on the forward strand.
TTGGTGAGATTAATCGAGGTGTTAGTGTGAACCCACTATCACGACCATCGTTTAGAATCCAAACGTTGTTTTCGTTAGCTTTAACATTAGCCCATCGACTAGCTGGACGATATGTAATACTATCTCCTTTATTAGGGTTAATAGTAGACGCTGTATTTAATCCATTTACAAAGTTAGAACTTCCTTCAAGTTCTTTAAATTCAGTAAAATCTGCATTTGGAAGTTTAATAGTAAATTTAGATCCTACTCCATAACGAACATCTGAATCAGTTTTTAATACGATTGAATCACTTCTACTTATTTGCTCATTGTTAAGGTATTTCAATCCATTGTTTTCACTTAGAGATGCACTCGTCCCTTGTTTTTGATAGTTAGCTTTCTGTCCTTTTCTTGTATAAGTATGTTCAAGGACTGTTCGCCCATCAATTTTAATAGTTGCAGTATAAGGTGTATCTTTTGAAATTTCTGGTGCTAAATAACCATCACCTGATAAGTTACTTGCTCCAAACGACACATTAGGATAGTCTTTTACTTTATCGTTCCACTCGATATTATAAGTGTATGTTCCAGTTTCGTTAGCTACCGCTGGCTGCTCAGCAACACGCTGATCATAAGTCATACCACGTTGTGTACGTTGCGCCCAATATGGTACAGATTTGTTATTGTTATTTCCTGTAGTTGTTTTAAAATCGATAGATTTAACTTTACCAACTACTGTTCCATCTGTCGCTCTGATTTCCGTATTTACTGCCAAACCACTACCCAACTCAGCTAAGTTAGTAAGTTCAATCTTTGTAACATCACCTGCTTTAAGTGTAGATGTACTAATAGTAGTATCAAATCCCCATCCTGTAGGTCTAGTGTTATCAGCATTCATCTCAACATAAGCGTTTGTTACAGCATTAACTGTTTCTCCGTCTTTAAGAACATCTTTACCTGTAATTTTTGACGCAGTATCAGCCAATACTGCTTCTACTTTACCTGCATGACCTGCACGCTTCATTTCAGCATAGACTGCTTCGATGGCAGCTGAAAGACGGTTTACTTGGGCTACCATCTGATCTTTAGAAGCATCAGATGAAAGCAAACCTTTAGATGCTACTGCTTCAAGCTTAACAGCAGCAATTGCAGCTGACAATTTTTGTTTAGATTCAACATCCTTCACTTCTTTATCTGAGAAGTTTGATGCTACTGTTGCCATAACATCAGCTTCTGAAGTCAATTGAGTAAGAACTGTCTTAACATCATCTTGTGCTTTTTCTGTTTCAACTTTTTCAGATGTTTCTTTGTTAGTTTTTTCTTTATCTGCTTCTTTTTTGTCTGATTGCTCTTTATCCGATTTTTCTTTTACGTCTGTTTCTAATTTTTTATCAGTTTTATCTGCAGTCGCTTCAGTAACTTCTTTTTCTGCTACAGGTGTTGCTGCAGTTTTAGCATCTTCCTTAGCTTCAGTTTTTTCTTCTGCTTTTACATCATCAATCTTTAATTCTGGAAGTTCTTCAACAACAGGTGTTGACAAAGTCGAACCCGAAAGATTTTTATCTGAATTTGATAGTTCAGAAGTAGCCGGATTTACTGCTACAGTCTCCTCAGCTTGTACTCCATTAGCACCTAAAACAAGTGCTGTTCCCAATAGAACACTTGCGGCACCAAAGCTATACTTACGAATAGAAAAGCGCTGGGCTCTTCTACCATGGTATTTTTCCATTCTTGAATACATGGTTTCTCCTTTTTATCTCAATCTAAAAGTCTAAAATTACATATAAATCTATATGTTTGTTTTATAAAAACAACTATATTATTCTATCATAAATAAAATTAACTCGTCAATAAATATGTCTCGTTTATATTCGATTTATTTATATTATTTCTGTGTCGTAGGTACAAAAAATTAATATCATCAGACTCTTTTCACATATACTTGAATATATATATTGCATAAAAATACATAACTAAAGACGATTAAGCATCATCTCAAAAATAAATTTATACTATTTCTGAGATGTACTATTTGTAGCGGGTAAATCCCCTATAGATATAGCCGCTTTTCTTCAATCCACTACAGTTGACAAAAAGCCAAAAAAAGAAGATGACGAATCATCTTCTCAAAAACTATGAGTTTTTAGTCTTCTTTTTTCTTGCGAGCAAGAAGTCCAAATCCACTAAGGGCTCCAAGAAGTCCAAGTGCTGCTAGGCTAGCATGATCTTCTGTACCAGTGTTAGGCAATTCTTTTTGACCTTCAACATATTTAGGTGTTGCTGGTTTAGCAGCTGTGTCATTTGCTACTGTTGCATCTGCTTGAGCTTGAGCTGGTGCCGCTGGTTGAGTTTGATTTGGTGTTGTTGGTTGTCCTGGTTCTGCTGGAGCTGTTGGAGCTGCAGGTTGTTCAGGAGCAGTTGGTCCAGCGGGTTGTGGAGTCTGTGGTGTTTGTGGTGCTGGTGTTGCTGGTGATGGTTCTGTTTGAGGAATTAATGAATTGTTAGGAGTTACTTTTACTGGTACATCCAATTCGATAATTTCTCCAGTTGGTAATTTCACCTTCACTTTAACAGCTGTTTTTTCTCCAGGTGTTTCAGTTGTTGGGATTTCTCCAACTTCAATAATTTCCCATCCAGATTCCTTAGGAATGTTAACGTGTTTCTTAACATCATCTGGTGTAATTGTTGTTCCTTGAGGTACAACAATTGGTGTTGTAGTGGGAGTTGCAATAACTGGTACTTGTACTTTGATTGTTTTACCGTTTGGTAATTTAACTGTAACGGTTGCTGATGGTCTTACACCTGCAGGGAATGTTTCAGGAAGTTCTGGTTCTCCAACAATTTCCCATCCAGTTACTCCTGGGATTTCGATGTGTTTTTGTACATCTTCTTTAGTTAATTTAGTTCTTTCTGGAACGATAATTGGTGTAACTTTTGGTTCTACCACATTCACTACTACAGGAACGCGTACAATTTCTTTACCATCTTTATCCTTAACAATAACAACAGCTTCTTTTTTACCTGGTTTAGAAGTATCTACTGGTGTATCGTATTCGAATGTAGCTCCTTCTGGGTAATTTCCTGGTGTAATGTTATCTTTTGGATCTGGTTGGTCACCTTTTGGTACAAGTTGTTCTTTACCTTCAACTACTGTTACTGGTACTTTAACAGTTGTTTTGTAATCTTTATCATTGACAGTGTAAATTACTGGTACTTCTACTTCTCCAGCTTTTCCTGGTTCTGAAGTTTTTGGTACTGTAACATTTGTTAAATCAACTTTAACAGTTGCTCCTTCAGGAAGTTTTTTCTTGAATTCTTCGTTGTTAATTGCATTTTCTGCATCTTTACCAACTTTATCTTTTAATTCTTTCTCTGAAAGATCTTTTGGTACAACAACTTCTCCAGCTTTTGGTTTTGGTAATACTGTTACTGGAACTTTAACGTTTTCTTTGAATTTACCATTTTCATAAGTTACTGGTACTTCAACTTCAACATCTTTGGCTCCAGCTTTTCCTACTGTAGATGGAATTGATGTAGGATCTCCCACTGTTCCACCTTCGCCTGGTGTAATACCTTTCTTAACATCATCAGTACTTGGTGTATCACCTTCAAACACTACTACTGCTGGTGGAGTTGAAGATACAACATTTACTGGTACTTTAATCTCTTTAGTGATTTCATTTCCATCTTTATCAGTGTATTTAACTGTTACAGTTGCTGGTGTTTGTTCACCTGTTTTATCTGTTCCTGGAGTTGTTTTAACTTCAGTTACTGTTACTTTTACTCCATTAGGAAGTCCTGTAAGTTTTTTAGCTGCTTCTTCTGCTTTTTCTTTAACAACTTTTGCTAATTCAGTCTTATCAGCATCTTTAGGTACTGTTACACCTTCTGGTTTAACTTTTGGTAATACTGTTACTGGTACTGTTACTTCTTCGTCTCCACCATCTTTATAAGTTACTTTAGTTGTAACTTTAACATCTGGAGAACCTACTTTACCTTCAGTTGTTGGAATATCTTTGTTGATCTCTTCATCAGTTACAGGTGTTGTAGTTCCATCAGTATCAGGAGTGATTGCTTTGTTTACATCCTCAGCTTTTGGTTTGTCGCCTTCTACAACGTATACAGGTTTAACGTCTGAAGCTTTCACATTTACTGTTACAGGGATTGTAGTTGTGTAAGGAGTATCATCACCTGGAATCTTGTATGTTACTGGCACATTAACAGTTCCTGTGTTTGTACCTTTTTCAGCTGTTATTTTAGCTAATACATCTTCAGTTACATCGCCAACAGTTACTGTTGCACCGTTTGGTAATTTAGATGTGAAGTCTGTTGCTTCTACTGCTTCTTTAGCTTTATCTTTTGCTAATTCTTTCAGTTTATCTGGAGTAGTATTCTTAACTACTGTTACATCAGCTGTTGCTTTTGGTAATACTGTTACTGGAACTTTAACTGTTTCAGTTACTTTTCCATTGTCGTAAGTTACTGGTACATCAACTGTTACATCTGTAGCTCCAGCTTTATCTTTTGTAGATGGAACTGTTGTTGGTTCTCCTACTTTACCACCTTCACCTGGAGTTACCGCTGCTGTTGCTTTAGCTTTTTCTGGTGTTTCACCTTCAAACACAACTACTGGTTTAGGTGTTGAGCTTACTACTTTAACTGGTACGTTAATTGTATCTTCACCAACTACATTACCTTTATCATCTTTATATAATACTTTTACAGGAACTGTATCTTTATCCCCATTTGAATCTGTTTTTGGTAATGTGTAAGAAGTTTCTCTTTCATCTAGTGATGCAGTAATTCCATCTGGTAAGTTTGTTAATTTACTTACTGCTTCATTCGCTTTTTCTTTTACAGCATTAGTTAGAGCTGTGTCATCAGTATCTTTTAGTACTGTCACACCTGTTGGTGTTGCTTTTGGTAATACTTTAACTGGAACGTCTACAGTTTCATCACCAGTTGGGTATTTAACAGTTGCTTTAACTGACAAATCTGTTGCTCCTACTTTAACCTTATCTGTAGGAACGTCTTTATTGATGTCAGCTTCAGTTACAGGAGTTAAATCTCCACCTTTATCAGGTGTAACTGCTTCATTAACATCAGCTGGTTTTGGTTGGTTTCCTTCCACTACATATACAGGTTTCACTTCTGAACCTTTAACATTTACTGTTACTGGAATTTCTGAAGTATAAGTGTCCCCTTCTGGAGATGTAAATGTTACTGGAACTTTTACAACTACTGGTTCGCCTTTTTTATTAGCAATATCAGCAGGAAGTTCAGGAATTTCTCCTACAGTAACTGTATATCCTTCTGGTACTTTTGCTGGGAAATCAGGAGTTTTAATTAACTCTTCTGCTTTAGATTTTAAAGTATCCTTAACTTTTTCTGGAGTAGTTCCTTTAGGTACGTCAACTTCACCTTCTGTTCTAGGAAGAACAGTGACTGGTACTTTTACATCTTCTGTAACTTCAGTTCCATCTACATTGTGAGTAACTGTTGTTGGAATCTTTAATCCTGACTCTCCAGCTTTGCCAGTAGTTTTGAAAATATCACTTGGTTTGGTTCATTAGGAGTACCTTTTTTGCCATCAATTGTAACTGGTTCAACTTTTTCTTTAACACTTGCTGGTGTAATTTCATCACCTTCAAATACTACAATAGGTTTTGTCTTAGATTCGACAACGTTTACTTCAATATCAACTGTTGTTTCATAAGTCTTACCATCTACTGTATAAGTTACAGGTACTTTAACAACCCCACGACCATCTTCAGCAACTTTCGTAATTGCGATATTATCTTTATTAACAAAAGTTGAACCATTAGTGTCACCTAAGGCAGCTGTACCAGTAACATCGTTTAATAATTTAGTAAACTCTGGAGTTTTAATCGCTTCTTGAGCTTTCGCATAAGCAATTGCTTTTAATTGTTCATCAGTTGTGTTAATTGGTACGGTAATGACTGAGTTAGTTTGTAAACTATTAATGAAGATTTCTCTACCATATTTGTGGTTTGGATCATCTGAATTTGCTAAACCATTACGGTTAAATTCATTTTCATAAGGTGGTTTTAATCCATTTGCAGTATATGAGTACAGTCTGTTACCTTCAGCATCTGTGTCTCCGAAACCACTCTTAACTGTTACTTTAAAGTCAGCTGGTCCTACGAAGTTATCTGCTGCTGTAAATGGAATACTTGTTTTACGAGAGTTTGTCTCTGCAGCAGCCATACGATTTCCGGCTGGTACATTATAAGTTAATTTTCCACCTTTTGAGTTATCACTTGGATCGTTAGGAACCCATTTGATACTATTTGCCCAAACATTTCCTAACCAGTTTGATCCACCGTTAGCATTGTAAATTTTGTCTTCTAATACGACACCTTTAGGAACTTCTACTGTCACTTCAACATTAGATGCAGAATAGTAGTCAATATTCATTCCACCAGTGTTTTTAATATCGATATCAAATACACCTTTTTGACCTTTATCATAAATTGTATCTTTTGTATATCCGAATTCAAAACTTTTGTTTCCTGAACGAACATTAGTTAATACTTCAGCAGCTGGTGCAGTTGCAATACCAATACCACCAATTAAGTAACCATCTTTAATGTTAATATTATTGTTATTGATTAAAGTATTAGTTCCTTGGCTTCCTGCTTCAATTAAGACTTTAATTTTTGTAGTTTCAGCTGGAATATCATAAATACGGTCTAAGTGGTTCCATCCATTTCCTGCTAAAGCCCCTTGTTCTGTTGCTAAAGGACCATTTTTACCTTCAACTGGTTTGATTTCTTTACCAGTGAACGCATCAACAATTGTTAATTTGACTCTTTCACCTGCAGAAGTAGCTGTAGTACCACCATAAGCCGCACTGTGAATTAAGTTAACATTTAGGCGTGAATTTCCGTTCACATCGTACTCTTTAGAAAGTGTTGTCCCCTTACTTCCTAATTCAAGGTAGTAATCACGGTTCTTCACTTCACCAAAGGCATTTGTTCTCATGACATCAATAGTTGGAGTTACTGATGGAACAGCACCACTACCATTTACATAACTAGTTTCACCTGAGGTTTGGTATTTTTTCAACTCTCCATCATTTGAATAGATTTTTGATTTTGGAACTTCACGAGTACTTGGTTGTCCATCTTTATCTGTAACATTTGTTACATCAAGAGGTTTAACCGCATTAACCTTGTCGCCTTTTTCAATCTTCCAACCATTTAACATACCAGCTTCTGCATCAGCTTTTGTAATAGCTTTTTCTTGCCAGTTATAGGTTGCACTACCGATTGGGTCTTTTGGACCTGGTTTATTATCTACTTTATTAGTGATATGACGTCCACTTTCATATTGGGTAGCAATTGTTTCTGATTTTTTATCTGCATCTGTGAAAGTTACTTTATCTCCAAAACCTTCTTTTAAGCTTTCGAATACACCATTTTTAGGGTTATTACCATAGGCTACATGGTTTTCACTAACAGGTGCGCCTAGCTCAGTTTTTCCAGCCAAGTAGAATGCTAATAAATCACGTTCAGATTTAACTGCTTCTGCTTGTTGGCTCATCGCTTGAGCTGATGTTGCATTTGCAGCATTTGCTTTCGTTACTACACCATTAGCTTTTTCAATAACTTTAGTATAAGTATCAATTACTGCTTGATCTTTTTTATTCGCATCTTTTGCTTTTTGTTCATCAAGTTTAGCTTGAATTTTAGCAATATTTGCTTGTAATTCAGTTAAAGCTTTATCTCTTTCAGCTTTGTATTTAGCTGCTTCTTCTGCCGAGTTAGCTGCAGTTGTATCTACTGCTCTAAATCCACTTTCACCTTGACCAGGAATGGCTTGACCATTACGTGGATCTTGGTTTTTGTTTTCTTCTTTCTTTTCTGCAGTTGCTTTTGGCATACTTTCTAATACGAAAGCTCTGTTTTTCAACGAACTTGTTGAATAATCAACTTCTGTTTGTGTTGCTTTGTCGTTTGAAAGAAGGGCTTGTGCTTTAGCAAGTTCAGCTTTTGCTGCTTCGATGGCTGAGGCAGTCTTTTCAGTTAGGCCTGCTTTGCCAAGAGCTGCTTCCATACGAGCAATAGCTGCTTCCAACTTGCTTGTGTCAGCCTTTGTAGCTGATGCTTCTTCCGCTTTTGATGGTTCAGCTGGTGCTGGGGTTGCTGTAGCTGGGGTTGCTGGTTGCTCAGCTGTTGGTGTAGCAGTTTCATTTGAAACTAGAGGAGCTGTTGAGTCTGATGGATTTCCAGCATCAGGTTTTACTTGTTCGTTTGTTGTAGTTGTTGAAGGTGTTACATCTGCGTGAACAGTCGCTGCCCCACCAAACATCATGTAAGCTGCTACAGCTACTGATGCTGCACCAAAACTATACTTACGGATTGAAAAGCGTTGGACCTTTTGTCCGTGGTACTTGTCCATTCTTGAATACATATTATCTCCTTTTTAAATAAATTTTAGTTACAGAATTACACCCAAGTATTTAAACAACGCCTCCATTCCCAGCCTGATTCAGAAAGTAAGATAGCTGCACTTAGGTACATCATTCCTAACTTACATTATAACATTATTTCAATTAAACTGTCTACGTTTTATATTCAAAATATGTATTTTTCTATATATATATATATTAATCTTATTTTTAAGTGATTTCATTTTTAAAAAAAGTAAAAGGCCGATTTGACCTTTTACTTTCATCTCATTATTTAAGGTTTGATACGGTGCAACATACGTGGGAATGGAATAGCTTCACGAATGTGTTTTGTTCCTGCTGCAAAGGTTACCATACGTTCGATACCGATACCAAATCCTCCGTGTGGAACTGTACCGTATTTACGAAGGTCAAGGTAGAATTCATACTCTGTACGATCCATGCCAAGTTCATCCATCTTAGCAACAAGGGCATCGTAGTCTTCCTCACGCATTGACCCACCGATGATTTCTCCATAACCTTCTGGTGCAAGCAAGTCTGCACAGAGCACGCGCTCTGGATTTCCAGGAACTGGTTTCATGTAGAAGGCCTTGATGGCTGCTGGATAGTTCATGACAAATGTTGGTACTCCAAAGTGGTTTGAAATCCACGTTTCGTGTGGTGAACCAAAGTCATCTCCATGCTCAAGATGCTCATAGTCAGCGTCTTCATCATTCTCATGCTCTTGCAAGAGGTCAATGGCTTGATCGTAAGTGATGCGTTTGAATGGCTCTGCAATGTAGCGCTTCAAAAGCTCTGTATCACGTTCTAAGGTTTCCAAAGCTTGAGGCGCACGGTCAAGAACACCTTGAAGAAGAGCTTTTACATAAGCTTCTTGCAAGTCAAGTGACTCATCGTGTGTCAAGTATGAGTACTCAGCATCCATCATCCAGAACTCAGTCAAGTGACGACGTGTTTTTGATTTTTCAGCACGGAATACTGGACCAAAGTCAAAGACACGGCCAAGGGCCATAGCCCCTGCTTCAAGGTAAAGCTGACCTGATTGGCTCAAGTAGGCTGGAGTTCCAAAGTAGTCTGTTTCAAAGAGTTCTGTTGAATCTTCTGCCGCATTTCCTGAAAGAATTGGGCTATCAAACTTCATGAAACCGTTCTTGTCAAAGAACTCATAAGTCGCATAGATAATAGCGTTACGGATTTGCATCACTGCTACTTGCTTACGAGAACGGAGCCACAAGTGACGGTTGTCCATCAAGAAGTCTGTTCCGTGTTCTTTTGGTGTGATTGGGTAATCTTGAGACTCACCGATCACTTCGATGTCTGTGATATCCAACTCATAACCAAACTTAGAGCGTTCGTCTTCTTTGACAATTCCTGTCACATAAACAGACGTTTCTTGGCTCAAGCGTTTGATGACATCAAACTTCTCAAGTCCCACTTCTTCACCAAATTTTTCTACAAAGTTTGGTTTAAAGGCTACACCTTGGAAGAAGGCTGTTCCATCACGCAATTGCAAGAAGGCGATTTTACCTTTTCCTGATTTGTTGGCAACCCAAGCCCCAATCGTCACTTCCTGACCAACATAGTCTTTTACATCAATAATCGTTACACGTTTTGTCATTATTTTTCCTTTTCTTTTTCTTTTATTTTTCCATAAATGCTTTCAAGCGTTTAACTGCTTCTTTAAGCGTATCTAGGTCTGTCGCATAGCTGAGACGAACATTTTCTGGTGCTCCAAATCCTGCTCCTGTTATGAGTGCCAGACCAACTTCTTCAAGAATAGCCGTTGTAAATGCTGTTACATCGCTATAACCTTTCATCTCCATAGCTTTTTTGACATTTGGAAAGAGATAGAAAGCTCCTTGTGGTTTGACAACTTCAAAACCAGGGACTTCACACAAGAGTGGATAGATGGTATTGAGACGTTCTTCAAATGCTTGACGCATAACTTCCACAGAATCTTGCGGTCCAGTTAAGGCTTCGATAGTTGCATATTGTGAAACAGCAGTTAGGTTAGAAGTTGTTTGACCTGTCAATTTGCTCATAGCAGCAATGATTTCTGGATCACCCACTGCATAACCTACCCGCCAACCTGTCATGGCATAAGCTTTTGATACACCGTTAATGACAATAGTTTGCTTGCGAATGGCTTCTGATAGACTAGAGATTGGTACGAACTCATTCCCGTTATAGACCAAACGACCATAAATATCATCTGCTAGGATGAGAATGTCATGTTCAACAGCCCAATTTCCGATAGCCGAGAGTTCCTCACGGGTGTAAATCATTCCTGTCGGATTGGATGGTGAATTCAACACCAAAACCTTAGTTTTATCTGTACGAGCTGCTTCTAACTGCTCTACGGTCACTTTAAAGTGATTGTCTTCCTTAGCAGGAACAAAGACTGGCACACCTTCTGCCATCTTAACCTGATCTCCATAGCTGACCCAATATGGGGTTGGGATAATCACTTCATCACCTGGATTGACCACAGCCATAAAGAAAGTATAGAGTGAGAACTTAGCACCGGTAGCAAATGTGACTTCGTTGGCCGCTACGGAATAACCATAATAACGCTCAAAATAGGTATTGACTGCTGCTTTTAACTCAGGCAAACCTGAAGCTACCGTATAGAAAGAAGCACGTCCATCTCGAATGGCTGCAACAGCTGCATCTTGAATATTTTTGGGAGTATGGAAATCGGGCTGACCTAAAGTTAAGAAAAGTACATCTTTTCCTTCAGCCTTTAACTTCTTTGCTCTTGCATCACTAGCCAGAGTCACACTTTCTTCCATTTCTAAAACACGGTTGGATAGTTTCATAGGCCCTCCTTATTGACCAATGCTCCTGTTTCAAAATCTACTAGATAAAAATTAGAGCCTGACTTGACTTCCCAGATTGGCTTATCTTGATAACGGCCAAAGGTGATCTTGTCAATCTCGCCAGCTCCTTTTTCCTTAGAAACCGCTTCTGCTTTTTCTTGTGAAACACCTTGATTTAGCTGATAAACGTAGATCTTATGGTCATCTTTTCCAATCAGGACAGCAAGTGCCTCTTGCTGTTTATTGCGACCAAGAACGCTGTAATAAGATTCCAAGCCATTGTATAAATCAACCTGATCAGCCTGCTCTAATCCTGCATACTGCTGAGCTAATTTTTCTCCTTCACTTTTAGCTGTTTGATAGGGTTTCATACTCAGAAACACCAGATACAGAAAGGAAGCACTGATAACCACAAACAAAATCGTCATCCCTAGACCATACTGCCACAGTAGATTATTTTTTGCTTTGTTTTGTCTTTTTTTCACTCGTCTATTTTACCATCTATTGGGCTTTATTACAAGCGAATATAGGAATACTCTGCGAAAATCCAATTCAAACTTTGTCAGCGTCGCCTTGCCGTATGTATGGTTACTGACTTCGTCAGTTTCATCTACAACCTCAAAACCATGTTTTGAGCAATCTGCGGCTAGCTTCCTAGTTTGCTCTTTGATTTTCATTGAGTATAAGCAACCAATTCTATTTCTTCCTTCAAAGCAAACCAGAATCCAAAAAACAGTTCTTACTTTTCCAGTGGTAACTGACTAGAGTTTCAGCAATTTTATAATTTTCAAATAAACTTTGAGCAAATTTCTTGCAAGTCCTTTTGCTTTGTTGTAATATACTTTATAACAACGAGAGGCTCTCGTAAATTTTAAGAAAAAAGGAGACACATCATGTCTAAAAAAGTATTATTTATCGTCGGATCACTACGCCAAGGTTCTTTCAACCACCAAATTGCGCTCGAAGCTGAGAAAGCACTTGCTGGTAAAGCGGAAGTTAGCTATCTTGATTATTCAGCTGTTCCTCTTTTCAGCCAAGATTTGGAAGTTCCAACTCATCCAGCTATAGCTGCTGCTCGTGAAGAGGTTCTCGCTGCGGATGCTATCTGGATTTTCTCTCCAGTCTACAATTTCTCTATCCCTGGAACAGTGAAAAACTTGCTTGATTGGCTATCTCGTGCCCTTGACTTATCTGATACACGTGGCGCTTCTGCTCTTCAAGACAAGTTTGTCACAGTATCATCTGTAGCCAATGCAGGTCACGATCAACTTTTCTCTATCTACAAGGACCTCTTGCCATTTATCCGTACACAAGTCGTGGGTGATTTCACTGCTGCACGTGTTAACGACTCTGCTTGGGCAGACGGAAAATTGGTTCTCGAAGAATCAGTCCTAAACTCACTTGAAAAACAAGCTCAAGACTTGGTCAATGTGATCTAGTAAAAAATAGAAAATTTTAGGAAGTCTAAATCAATTATCGCCACCTAATAGGGTGGCATTTTTAGACTCAATCAAGATTTTCATACAAACATCACCCATCCAAAAAAACCTTGAGCGTTCCCACTCAAGGTTTTTAGCAGCCTTTTCCATCATAGGAAAATCGTTCTAAGAATATTCTTTCATTCGAGATCTATCACTTATCATCTTCTTTCGAGAAATTAGTGACTGCTTTTGGCTGATTAATCTTCTTTTCTTCGACCTACATATAGGCTCAATAGAATACCGCTACCTAAAAGAACAGAGATATAATCAGATTGGCTTCCAGTTTCAGGTAATTTGTCCCCATGGTTTTCTTTGACTGTAGTTGGTACTACTGGGTTAGTATTTACTGGAGTTGCTGGTTGAGCCGGTGTTGGTACTACTGGTTGTTCTGGAACCGCTGGTACTGGTTGAACCGGTACTTCTGGTGTTGGAACAACTGGAGTTGGTTGTACTGGCACTTCTGGTGTCGGTACATTTGGTGTTGGTTGCGCTGGCACAGGTTGAACCGGTACTTCTGGTGTTGGTTGTGCTGGTACTGTTGGAATATCTAATTCTGGTACTTCAGCAACTTCAGGCATACCTGGTACTCCACCGTTAAATTCTGGTAATTCGTGAACTTCTGGCATTCCTGGCACACCACCGTTAAATTCTGGCAATTCATGAACTGGTGGTTCTGGCATTGCAAAGGTTGGTCCTTCTGGCACATTACGTGTTGGAGGAACTGGTTTGTCATTTGACGGTGTCACTGGTTTGTCTTGGCATCCACATTTACCATCTTTGCCGTCTCGACCATCACGTCCGTCACGACCATCTTTTCCATCTTTGATGACTGTTTTTGTCACAGTTCCGTCAGAATTGATGATTGTGATTGTATGACTTCCATCTCCATTATCTTCAACAGAAACTTTTGGTGATTTACCATCTTTACCGTCTTTAATCACCATTTCTGTTTTGCTTCCATCTGGGTTAGTAATTGTAACAACGTGAGTTCCATCGTTATTATTTTTAACTGTTACAGTTGGTGAAACGCCGTCTTTACCATCTTTGATAATAGATTTGTATTCACGGCCATCAGAATCAACGATTGTCAATGTGTGAGTTCCGTCTCCGTTATCAACGATGTTCGCTTTTGGTGATTTTCCATCAAAGATTGTAGTTGTAGTTTCTTTACCATCAGCTCCTGTCACTTTAATAGTGTGTGAACCATTGTTGTTATCAATCACTTCAAGTTTTGGTGATTTACCATCACGTACTGTTGTAGTTGTAGTAGTTCCATCAGAGTTAACGATTGTAACCGTGTGAGTTCCATCTCCATTGTCTACTACTTTAGCAGTAGGTGATTTACCGTCACGAACTGTGGTTTCAGAAACAGTACCGTTACCGTTTTCTACACGAATTGTGTAAGTACCATCATGGTTATCAGTAACAGTTGCTACTGGTGATTTACCATCTTTAATGATTGTTTCAGTAGTTGTGCCGTCACCATTTAGAACTGAGATCTTATGAGTTCCATTTTGTTCATCAGTTATAGTCACTTTTGGTGATTTACCATCACGAACTGTGGTTTCAGTTGTCACACCTTCTGGATTTGTAATAACGATTGTATGACTTCCGTCTCCATTATCACGAACAGATGCGGTTGGAGTACGTCCGTCAACACCGTCACGTCCATTCTTAACAACAAACTCATTCTTAGTTCCGTCTGGGTTAGTGATTGTTACTGTGTGACTTCCATCTGGATTTTCAGTAGTTGTTGCTGTTGCAGCTTTACCGTCTTTACCATCTTTGATGATAGCATTTGTAACATTACCGTCTCCATCTGTAACTTTAACAGTGTGAGTTCCATCTCCGTTATCAGTTACTTCAACTTTAGGAGTCTTACCATCTTTACCGTTTTTAACAACAGTTTCTTTAGATGTTCCATCTGGATTTGTTACAGTAATTGTGTGACTTCCATCTGGGTTTTCTGTTGTAGTGATAGTTGCAGTTTTACCGTCTTTACCATCTTTAACTTTCGTTGTAGATTCTGAACCATCAGGGTTTCTAACAGTAATAGAGTGTGTTCCATCTCCGTTGTCAGTTACATTTACAACTGGTGATTTACCATCTGCTCCATTAGCCCCGTTTTCGCCTTTTTCACCTTTTTCACCTTTGTCGCCTTTTTCACCTTTATCGCCTTTTTCACCGGCTACTCCTTGAGGTCCACGGATATTACCAATCTTGTTCCAAGAACCATTTTCTTTCTTGTAAACATCACCTGTATTGGCGTCGATATAAGTATCACCGTCTTTACCATCATTAGCAGTTGGGGCAGTCGCTCCACTTAGTAACTCAGCACCGTTTCGGCCATCACGTCCATCATGTCCGGAAGCTCCATTTGTACCATTACGTCCATTGCTACCATTCAAGATATCGCTTGTACCAATTAATTCATCAACTCCCGGATCATATTTACCGTTACCATTGTTATCATAGTAGGCTGTAATACGAGTACCATCTACTGGTTGTGAATCTGTTGAATCTGTAGTTGCTGGTTGTGAACCTGTTGAGTCTGTAGCTACTGGTTGAGCTGATGGAGTTCCCTCATCTGGATTATCCCCTACACTTCTCGCTCTTCTTGCACTTCTTGATGTTCCAGAAGGTTGTGGATTAACAGCTAATCCAGCACCTCTTCTTACTGCATCCACTAATGCATTTAAGTCAATATGTGGTGTACGTCCATCTCTACCATTTTTACCATCTTTAACAGTAAAGGTTACTGGATCTTTACCTGGTGTTGTGATAGTTACAAGAGTGCTTTGGCCATCTTTTCCAGGTTGAGTTGTAATTGTAGGAGTTTGTCCATCTTGACCTGTTGCTCCAGTTTCTCCTTTTTCACCATCATGAACAAAGACTGTAGTTGGTTGTGAACCATCATGGTTATCAACAGTGATTTCTACACCTTTATGACCTTCTTCATCCTTACGAACAGCTGTTACTGTTGGAGAGACACCGTCCACTCCATCTTTAATAACTGCAAGAGGTTTTTCAGGGTTCAATGGCTGACCTGGATGTGCTGGATCTTCTTGGTAAACTTTAGTTTCTTTACCATCTTTAACAGTAAGTAATGATTTACCATCACGTCCGTCCGCACCTTTAGCACCATCTTTAATCATTTCAGAACCTAGAAGTTCATCAGTTCCCGGAGTGTACTTACCATCATTGTTTTCATCAGTATAGAATGTCACAATTGTGTGAGATGGATTTCCGTTTTGTCCTTCAACACGAAGCAAATCAACTTTTGGAGTTTTACCGTTCAGACCATTTTCTCCGTTCTTAACATTTACTGTAACTGGGTCTTTACCTGGAACAGTGAATGTAATGTCGGTACTATGGCCATCTTTACCTGGAGTTACAGTTACTTCTGGAGTCTTACCATCTTCTCCACGTTCACCTTTATCACCTTTAGGGCCTTTGATGTTGCCTTCTTTTTCCCAGTTGCCGTTATTCTTAACGAAGACGTCGCCTGTTTTTGTGTTAACGTATTTATCGCCGTCTTTACCTTCTGTAGTTGGATCAACTTTGCCGTTCAATACGTCTTTTCCGTCGCGGCCATCACGTCCGTCACGACCTTGCGCTCCATCACGTCCATCGCGGCCTGGTAAACCTTGTGCTCCGTCTTGACCACGTTCACCTTGAAGGCCTTGAGCACCTTTGTCACCCTTAGG